>JAJFUB010000169.1 GCA_021372615.1 bacterium
TGAGGGGATGAGGGGATGAGGGGATGAGGGGATGAGGGGATGAGGGGATGAGGGGATGAGGGGATGAGGGGATGAGGGGATGGAGAGATGAGGGGATGAGGAGGCTGTGGGAGCGGTCACCGACCGCGACCGACTGGCGGCATGAGGCGATGGGCCCGCCGGTGACAGGGGCGTCCGCCCCGCCCTCCCCAATCCCGACTCCCCCCGCAGGTAAACACCCACGCCTCGCCGAACCGTTTTGTGGTATGATGTGCCCCGGAAGTCGCAGCGCCGACGGGGCGGGGCCAGCGGGGTGGGGGAGTGGGGCGCATTCTCACCTAGAGGAGCGAGTGCAGATGAGATCGGGGCTCTTGTCGCTGCTGACGTTGGCGCTACTGCTGTCGGCCACCGGGGCCATGGCCCTGGAGAAGCCGCAGGTGACCATGCCGCAAGAAGGGGCCGTACTGGGGCCCAACTACGACATCACCGGCAGCATGCCCTACAAGGCCTTCCTGGTGCTGCTCACCGATGTCCTGACCGCTGACGGTACGGTGCTGCGCACGGTGCCCGGCATCCGCCACTGGACCGCCGCCGACGGCACCTTCCACTTCCGCGCCGCCAGCCCCCGTGTCTCGATCGGCGAGAAGAACACCGTGGTCAGCTACCGCATCCGCCTGTTCGAGGCCACCGCCCAGGGCAACGGTCCCGAGACGGTCATCAACTGCGCGATGGAGCAGTAGGGCAGGGGACAGGGAACAGCGGTCAGGGAGCAGGGCTCCGGCCTGACCGTCCTCCGCAGGAATCAGAACGGCGCAGCCGCCTTCACGTGGCTGCGCCGTTGTTGTTTGCCGTTGCTGTCTGCCGTACGCCGTATGCCGTTCCCGTTCTTCCGTCCTTCGGTTCTTCCGTTCCCGCCGTCAGATCAGGCTGGCCACCAGGTCGCCGGTCTGCTGCGTCGCGCCCTCCGGCCCCGTCGTCGTCGGCACCTTGCCGGTGGCCAGCGCCGTGGTGATGGCCGTGTCTATCGCCTGCGCGGCGGCCGCTTCGCCCAGCGTCTCGAGCATCATCTGCACCGCCGCGATGGCCGCGATCGGGCAGGCCTTGCCCAGGCCGGCGTGCTTGGGCGCGCTGCCGTGGATCGGCTCGAACATCGAGACGCCCTCGGGGTTGATGTTGCCCGAGGCCGCCACGCCCATCCCGCCCTGGATCATCGCGCCCAGGTCCGTGATGATGTCGCCGAACATGTTGGTCGTCACGATCACGTCGAACCACTCGGGGTTCTTGACGAACCACATGCAGCAGGCGTCTACGAAGGCGTGCTCCTGGGTGATGTCGGAGTACTCCTGGCCGACCTCGGCATATGTCCGCGTCCACAGGTCGTGGCCGTGGGTCAGCACGTTGGCCTTATCCACCATGGTGATGGTGTTGTTCTTGGCGCGCTGGCGGGCCAGCTCGAAGGCGTAGCGGATGATCCGCTCGGTGCCCTTGCGGGTGTACACCGCGAGCTGGGTGGCCACCTCATCGGGCGTCCCCTTCTTCATGCTCCCGCCAATGCCCACATACATGTCCTCGGTGTTCTCGCGCACGACCACGAAGTCAATGTCCTCGGGCCCCTTGTCCTTCAGGGGCGTGTCCACGCCGGGGTACAGCTTCACGGGCCGCAGATTCACGTACTGATCCAGGTCGAAGCGCAGCTTCAGCAGGATGCCGTGCTCGAGGATGCCCGGCTGCACGTCGGGGTGGCCAACCGCCCCCAGGTAGATCGCGTCCACCTGGCGCAGCTCATCCATGACTGAATCCGGCAGCACCTCGCCGGTCTTCAGGTAGCGTTCGCCGCCGATGTCATAGGGGATCGTCTCATACTTCAGGCTGAACTTGCGGGCCACGACCTCCAGCACCTTGAGGCCCTCGGCGACAACCTCCGGGCCGATACCATCACAGGGCAGCAAAGCGATCTTGTACATGGTAACATCCTTTCATCATGTGGATGCGTCTGGTCTGTTCCAATCGTCTGTGTTGCGCGCCCACGCGGCAACGGCTATCTCCTCTGGCACGCCCCCGGCCGCCCGCCTCCGGGCGTCAGGGCATGGCACAATTCCCGTGTCCGCTGCACATCCCGGGCGATCTGCGCCGCCAGCTCCTCCGGCCCGGCGAACTTCCGCTGCTCGCGCAGATACTGGACGAACTCCAACCGCAGCACATGGCCGGTCAGATCGGGCACGTCCGCGTCCAGCAGGTGTGCCTCGATGAGCGTCTCGCCGGCGTCGAACGTCGGCGCCGTGCCGATGGAGATGGCCGCCGACCAGGACCCCGCTTCGGCTCCGGGCGTCTCGTCAACCGCCAGGCCGGCGTACACGCCCTCGCGCGGGATCAGCTTGTCCGCGGGCGGCTCGATGTTCGCGGTGGGAAAGCCCAGGTCGCGCCCCACGCCGCGCCCGCGCACCACGCGTCCCGCAAAGCTGTAGTGCCGCCCCAGCATATTGGCCGCGGTCTCGACCTGCCCCTCCCACAGCGCCTGCCGGATGGCCGAACTATTGATGCGCAGGTCCGCCAGTTGCATGATGGGCGGCTGCACCACCTCGATGCCGTGGGCGTGGCATAGCTGGGCGATGCGGCCGATGTCGGCCCGCTCGCGGCCCATCGTGTGGGTCGCGCTCGCCACCAGCACCTGCACCCCCAGCCGCGCCGCCAGCACCTCGGCGATGAAGCGTTCGGCCGGCCACGCGGCCAGCGTGGTGTCAAAGTCCAGCACGGCCATCAGGTCGCAGCACAGCGACGCCGCCAGTGCAATGCGCTCCTCCAGCGTGATGAGGCGGCGTGGAGGGTCATCGGCCGGCGCGAAGAACTGCGTCGGTGGCGGCTCAAAGGTCACGATCGCCGACTCCAGGTCCCGCTCGGTCGCCAGCGCACACAGGCGGTTGAGCAGGTACTGGTGTCCCAGGTGGAAGCCGTCGAAGGCGCCGACACATGCCGCGCGCCCGCGCTCTCCCCGTCCCAGGTTGTCTAGTCCGCGCACGACTTGCATAGCCAACACCCGGACGCAGTGGTCGGGGTCGGTGACCCCTCCTACCCTCGTCCCGAGAGAACTGACCGCTCCGTCGTGGGAGCGGTCACCGACCGCGACCGGCCGGAAACACCTTCCTCGGCTGCAGCGACGCTCCCCGCTCGCGCACCACCTCAGCCAGGCACACAACCTCCCCGGCCTCGTCCACCACCAGCGCCCGCCCCTCGGGCGGCTCCCCCGCCACTGCCATGGTCCGCCCCTGCCGCAGCGCCTGTGCCGTCGCCTCGTCCACATCCACCCGCGGCATGTCCGGCAGCGCCTCGGCCATCGGGATGACGTGGCGTGCCGGGTCTTCCGCCAACTCCTCGAACGTCACAGCTTGCTCGAGCGTGTGGCTGCCCACGCGCGTGCGCAGCAGCATCGTCAGGCACGCCCCGCAGCCCAGCCCCTCCCCGACCATCGCCGCCAGGGACCGCACGTACGTCCCCTTGGAGCACACCACATCCACCAGCGCCGTGGCCGTCTCGCCGGGGGCGAACCCCAGTAGGCGCAGCGCGTAGATCGTGACCTGCCGCAGCGGCGCCTCGACCGCTTCGCCCGCCCGGGCCAGCTCATACAGCCGCCGCCCGCCGACACTGATCGCCGAATGGGCCGGCGGCCGCATCTCTACTGCCCCCGTCAACCCCGCCAGGACCTCTCTCAGGTCTGCCTCACTCACCGTCGCCGCCGAGTGCCGCGATGTAACCTGCCCCTCGGCGTCTAGCGTATCAGTCGTCATCCCGAGCGTGATCTCTGCCCGGTAGGCCTTGTCTGCCGCCTCGACGAACTCCACCAGCCGCGTCGCCGGCCCCACGGCCACGACCAGCACCCCCGCCGCCGCCGGGTCGAGCGTCCCCGTGTGCCCCACGGCCCGGGTGTGCAGCAGCCGCCGCACGACCTGCACCACATCGTGTGAGGTCATGCCCGGGGGCTTGAGCAGGTTCAGAAAGCCGCACGCAACCATGATAGGGCAAGTGATGAATGCAGAATGATGAATGATGAGTGGGGGAGCCGGCTCTGTGCGGGGCCCATTCAGCACTCATCATTCATCATTCCGCGTTTGCCTCTCCAGTTCCTCAAGGACGCGGGCGCTGACCTCAGCGAAGGAGCCATTGACGTCGCAGCCCGCGGCGCGGGCATGGCCGCCGCCGCCGAACCGCTGCGCCACCGCCGCTACGTCCACGCGGCGCGAGCGCAGGCTGATCTGCCATCGGTCCTCGCGCTCGGGCGCCTTGAACAGCACCGCCGCCTGCTGGCCCTCGACCTGCTTGAGCGCGTCCACGATGCCCTCGGTGTCGCCCGCGCCGGTGCCGGTGTCGCGGAAGTCCTTGGGCCCCAGCACCGCCCACGCGATGCGGCTCGCGCGGGTCAGTTGCGCGCCCTGCAGCGCCCGGCCCAGCAGTTGCGTCCGCGGCACGGAGCGCGTCTCGCTGACGGCCTCGGCGATGGCCGTGGGCGCCGCGCCCGCCGCCACCAACTCGGCCGCCTCCCGCAACGCCGTCGCGTCGGTGTTCTCGAACCGGAAGAAGCCCGTGTCCGTCGCGACCCCGGTGTACAGGCACGTCGCCGTGTCCACGCTCACCGGCCACCCCAGGGCCTGCAGCACCCGATGCACAAGCTGCGCCGTCGAGGCCGCACTGCTATCCACATAGCGCACCTGCCCGAACGGCTCGCCGGTGGCGTGGTGGTCCATGACGGCCAGCACGGGCGCCCGCTTCAGCGCCTCCCCCAGCGCCCCCACGCGGTCCAGACCGTCGCAGTCCAGCATGAGCGCCACTTCCGGCGTCCCCTGCACGACCTGGGCGAATTGCTCCGCCCCCGGCAGCCACCGGTAGTGTTCCGGCAGCGGCGTCGGCGCCACGACTTGCACGGCCTTGCCCTGGCCGCGCAGCGCCTCGGCCAACCCCAGCGCCGCCCCCGCCGCGTCGCCGTCGGGCCCCTTGTGGACGGCCAGTACAAAACTGGCCCTCGCTTGCAGGAGGGCCACCAGTTCAGGCGGAGGCGCGACGGGCCTCATCCCCGCCCCCCCTGGTCATCAGCCTCTTCGTCCCCATCGTCGTCCTCGTCGTCGTCCCCCTCATCGTCGTCCTCGTCGTCGTCCTCGTCGTCGAAATCCTCTGCCTCGACGTCCTCGTCCTCGAACTCGTCGTCGAAGTCCTCATCGTCAGCGTCATCATCAGGTGCGGCGGGCCCCGCCGAACCACCGGAGTCAGCCTCCGCCCCCGTGGCCGCCAGCTCCCTCTCCTGCGCCTCGTGCCGCTCCAGGTCCGGCCCCAGCGTCTCGTGCTGGTCGTGCAGCAGTTGCGCCATGCGCTGGGCCTTCGCCGCGGTCTCGTCGTAGATGAACCGCAGCTTGGGGATATAGCGCAGGTCAATCCGGTCGGCCAGCAGTGCGTTGATGTGCTTGCGGGCCCGCAGCAGCCCCTTGATGGAGTCCTGCACTTGCTCAGGCGTGCCCAGCACGCTGAAGAACACCTTCGCATGCCGCAGGTCCGAGGACACCTCGACTTCGGTCAGGGTGACGAAGCCGATCAGCGGGTCGTGGATCTCGCGCCGCAGGATGTCGGCGATCTCGTCACGGATCAGTTGTCCGACTCGTTCCAGGCGTGTGTTCATGGTCATCCTCGGGGGACTGTCCCCGGACGGGCCGCAGGCCCGGGAGGGGGCTGTCCCCTACAAGCGCTCGACCCGGCTATCCTGCACCACCGCTCGGGGCTCGGACTCGATGAAGTCCAGCACCTTGTCCAGCACCCGCGTCACGTGCTGCGCGTCGTTGGCCACGGTCGTCACGGCGATCACGGCCAGGCGGTGGTTGTCCAGGGCATCCACTTCGGCCACGGCGACATTGAACTTGTGCGCCACGCGCCCCAGCAGGCTGCTGACGACGCTCCGCTTGTCCTTGAGGCTCATGGCGTCGGACACATACAGCTCGACGGTCAGCAGGCCGACGACGGGGTCCATCAACGCGCTCCCCAGGTCGCCATGCCCTTGAGCATCCGCCGCCGGTTCGCCTGATCCCAGGTGACCCGGCCGCCGACCATGCCGAAGCGGGCGTCCTTGTAGTTCATCACGCTGCGTTCGGGGAAGCGCTCATCCACAATGTCCACCGCGCCGAACCAGTGGCTGATCTCGTGGCACAGCATGGCCACGGTCTTGGCGTTGACGGGCTCGGCGGCCTGGGCCTTCACAAACAGTCGGGGCCATTGGGAGACGCCCGACCAGTAGACGGCCTTGCGGCCGGTGAGGGCGATCAGGCAGTTGGCGCGCGTCCCCGTCGGCCATGCCTGGGGGACGTACTTGGCGAAGATGCGCTGGCCGTCCAGCGCGCCGGCGGGGAGGGTCCAGGAGCCCAGGCCGGCCAGCTTCAGGCTCACCGGGAACTGAGTCTGCATCTGCCGCTCGGTTTCCCAGAGCCAGTTGTTGACAGCGGTGCGGCCCGGTCCGCGCAGGTCGCCGAAGCGGCGCGTGAAGTCCTCGTCCACGACGACGTAGGCCCGCAGGGCTACCGTCGGGCGCACGCTCGCCGGCGGCGGCGCCCCGCCCCCCGCACATCCGGTCAAGCCCCAGCACAGCGCCGCGATGGCCGCCAGCAGTCCTGCCCCTCGTCTCACCGCTGCCGTCCCTGCCTCTCGTGCTACGAGACCGGCTGCAGCTTCCGCTCGACGGTGACCTGCATCGTGGCCTCGACCTTGTCGCCGACCTTCCAGCCCCGGAAGTCAGTCGCGGCCAGACCGCACTCGGCGGGTGCCTGCATCACGGACACATCCTGGTTGAAGTGCCGCAGCGACGTCAGCTTGCCCCGGTAGACTTCCTCGCCGTCGCGCGTCACGACGATGTCGGCGTTCGGCCGCATCTCCCCGTCCGTCACGCGCGAGCCGGCCACGACACCCACCCGCGAGATGCGGAAGATCTGCAGGACCTCGGCCTTGCCCAGGTACTGGGTCTCGATGAGCGGCTCGAGCATCCCGAAGGCGGCGGCGCGGAAGTCGTCGAGCACCTGGTAGATGATGCGGTAGGTGCGGACCTCGACGCCCTCACTGGCGGCAGCCTGCAGGACCGACGCGTCGGCTTCCACGTGGAAGCCCACGACGATGGCCTTGGAGGCCGTGGCCAGCAGCACATCGGACTCGCTCACCGCGCCCACGCCGACGTGGATGACGTTGATCTTGACCTCTTCCAGCTCTTCATTGAGCTGCAGCAGCGAGCTCTCCAGGGCCTGCGCCGAGCCGTAGGCGTCGGCCTTGATGATGACATTGAGGTCCTTGATCTGGCCGCCCTGCAGCGTATGGTACAGCTCGCGCAGCGCCGCGCCCTGCGCGCCGATCGCCTGATGCTCGCGCAGCACCAGCGCGTTCTGCTCGGCCATCACGCGCGCTTCCTTGGGGGTGGCGACGCGGATCATCACGTCGCCGGACTCGGGCACATCGGACAGGCCGATGACCGAAGCCGGGTGGCCGGGCTCCACCGTCTTGATGGTCTTGCCCAGCCAGTTGCGCAGCCGTCGCACGCGGCCGTACGCCGTGCCGCACACCACCACATCGCCCACGCTCAGCCGGCCGTTGCGCACCAGTACCGTCGCCACCGGGCCCTGGCTCTGGTCGAGCTGCGCCTCCACGATGATCCCCGCCAGGTCGGCGTTCGGGTCGGCCCACAGCTCCTGCACTTCCGCGACGATGTGCAGCATCTCCATCAGGTTGTCGAGGCCCTCGCCGGTCCTGGCCGAGATGGGCACGACGATGGTGCTGCCGCCCCACTCCTCGGGGACCAGTTCGTGCTCCAGCAGTTGCTGCTTGACGCGATCCACGTTGGCGTCGGGCAGGTCCACCTTGTTGATGGCCACGACGATGGGCACCTGCGCGGCCTTGGCATGGTTGATGGCTTCCACCGTCTGCGGCATGATGCCGTCGTCGGCCGCCACAATGATGATGGCGATATCGGTGACCTGCGCCCCGCGGGCGCGCATGGCCGTGAAGGCCGCGTGGCCGGGGGTATCCAGGAACACGATGGGCTTGCCGTCATGGGATATCTCGGAGGCGCCGATGTGCTGGGTGATGCCGCCGGCCTCGCCCGCGGCGATCTGCGTGTTGCGCAGCGCGTCCAGCAGGCTGGTCTTGCCGTGGTCAATGTGCCCGAGCACGGTGACGACCGGGGGCACGTCAATGGCCCACTCGGGGCGGTCGCCGGACGGGCGCCGCGCCATGTCGGGAATGGGCTTGACCAGGGGCGCTTCCTCTTCCTCGCCGGCCCGGCCCTGCATGGCCGCCAGGTGCTCCTCCAGCTCCATGAGGCCCTCGTGCAGGCGCGGCGGGCCACCGGGCAGCCGGCCTTCGCGCTCCTTCTTCTCGCGCTCCTCGCGCTCGCGTTCCTTCTTCTCTTCCTCGGTCATCGGGGGCGCGGTCGCGGCCTCCCCTTCGGGCGCGGGGGCCTCGGCCGGCGCAGCCTTGCCGCGGCCACGCTTGGCCGCCGGCGCTGCCGCGGGTGCCGCTGCCTCCTTGGCAGCAGCCGCCTCGGCCACCTTGGCTTCCTCGGCCGCCTTGACCTTGGCGGCCTGCTCGCCGATGATGTCGCGCAAGGCCGTCGCCGTCTCATCATCAATGGCCGACGCCTTGGTGACATTCTCCACGCCCAGCTTGGCCAGGGCGGCCAGCAGCGCTTCCGTCTGCAGCCCCATCTCCTTGGCCAATTGGAAAACCCGTACCTTCGCCAAAATAAGACACCTCCGCGGCTAACCCGCGTAGTGAGGGGACTGTCCCCTTGGAGCGCGGCTCTCCAGAGCCGCAAGGGGCTGTCCCCGCCTCCCTTACTGCATCAGGTCGCGGGGCCCCGCCCGCCTGCGCGCTGTGCGCTACGGCGGGCACCCCACGACTCCCCGTGACTGCGTCGCCGGCCCCCCGTCCCGGCCCTACTCCTCGAAGTTGTCCAGCGTGCCCGAGCCGCCACTGAGCAACTCGCGCAGCATCTTCGCGACATCCTCGGAGACCGTGCTGGCGTGACTGGTGACTTCCACGCCCTCCTCCTGCAGGATCTCGACGAGGTCCTTGCTCTCGACTTCCAGTTCCTTGGCCAGCTCGTAGATGCGGAAGCGCCGCTCCTCCTTGGCCTCGGCGGGGGCGGCAGTCTCGGCGCTCGCCGCGGCGGCCGCCAGTGCCAGGTCCGGCGCCTCGGCCCACTGGCTCTCGCTGCGGATGTCAATCCGCCAGCCGGTCAGTTGCGCCGCCAGCCGCACGTTCTGCCCGCGCCGGCCGATGGCCAGCGAGAGCTGGTTGTCCGGGGCGATGACGGTCGCGGACTGCTCGTCCATGTTCGGCAGCACTTGGCTGACGCGCGCCGGCGACAGCGCGCTCTTGAGGTACTCGCGGATATCGTCATTGAACCGCACGATATCAATCTTCTCGCCGCGCAGTTCGTCCACAATCGCTTGCACGCGCGCGCCGCGATGGCCCACGCACGCGCCCACCGCATCCACCTGCGTGTCGGTCGAGAGCACCGCGACCTTGGAGCGGGCCCCCGGCTCGCGCGCCACCGACTTGATCTGCACGATGCCGTCATAGACCTCCGGCACCTCCAGCTCAAAGAGCCGGGTGACCAGTTGCGGGTGGGTGCGCGACACAATGATCTGGGGGGTCTTGGTGGTCTTGCGGACTTCCAGCAGATACACCTTCAGCCGGTCATTGAAGCGGTACGGCTCGCCGGGGATCTGCTCGTGGGCCGGCAGCAGCGCCTCGGCCCGGCCCAGCGCCACGAACACATTGCGCGCGTCCTTGCGCTGCACCTCGGCGGTGACGACCTCGCCGACGCGGTGGCTGAACTCGTCAAACACGATCTCGCGCTCGGCCTCGCGGATGCGCTGCATGACGACCTGCTTGGCCGTCTGCGCCGCGATGCGGCCGAACTCGTGGGTATCCACTTCCCGCTCTTCGTACTGCAGCAGCCCCTGCTCGGCCAGCGCTTCGAGGTCCAGCGGCTCAGCCCCTTCGGGCTGTTCGGGGAGGATGGGCTTGCGCACGATCATCCGCATCGTCCGCGCCCCCATGTCAATCTGCAGCCGCACCTCCTCGGTCGAGCCGTAGTGCTTGCGGTAGGCCGAAGACATGGCCGCCTCCACGGTCTGCACCAGGGAGGTCAGGGGAATGTCCTTTTCCTTCTGAAGCTGCTCCAGGGCCTCGAGGAACTCTCCGTTCATGTATTTCAACTCCCGTTGCTTGGGGAAAATGATGCACTACGACTGATGAATGCTGGATGGGACCTCACCGGTGGCGCTGCCAGCCCGGAGGCTGCGGCAGCGCCTTCATCATTCATCAGTCATCATTCCGCATTTGTCTTTGCCTCGTCCGGCCACTCATGCACCAGGTGCGCCTGTTCCACATCATCCAGCGGCAGGCGCTCGACCTGCTCGCCCACCTGCAACACCACCTGCCCGTCCTCCAGGCCCTGCAGGCTCCCCCGTACCGTCGCCCGCTTGCCCTCGGCATCGCGCGTCGTCACGGCGGCCCTCCGGCCTGCAAAGCGCGCGAAATCCTCATCGCGCGTCAGCGGCCGGTTGATGCCGGGCGACGACACCAGCAGATGATAGCTGCCCGAGATCGGGTCGAGCACATCCAGCAGCACCGACAGCCGCTCGGTCATGTACTGGCAGTCGTTGGTGGTCACGCCACCGGGCTTGTCCATGTACACCGACAGCGTCTGGTTGCCGGGCGGCCCGCCGAACTTGATCTGCACCAGTTCGTAGCCGAAGTCCCGCAGCGTCTGCTCGACTTCCCCCTCGATCCTCTCCACGACCGGGTGCTTCGCCGCCTGTTTCACGTTTGGCCGCCCTGAAAAGCAAAAAGAGAGTGGGCGGAACGCCCACTCCCAGGAAGAGTCCCTGAGATTGACTACAGCCCAAGTATAACCATGTGCCCCCGGCAGTGCAAGAGGAAAGTGCGATACCGGCCCCGCAGAGGCCGTGTGAGGTCATCCTGCCAGTCCCTCAACCACCAGGGCGGGGTGTCGGCTGCGCCGACACCCCGCCCTAACCACGAGACACCGCCCCACTGCCCCTCCCTCTGTGTCGTCATCTGCCTCCCGCGGCCACGAAGGTATCCTCGCCCCGTCGGCGAATTGCCCCTCACTATTGTTGCCATCGGAGCCTGACCATGAAGAACGTCGAGCTGCTGGTCCGTCTGAAGATCCCGGATGTCACGGCCTTGACCGCCGCCAACGCCCTGCGCCGCAGCATGGGCTACTCCCAACTGCGCGAGTTGGGCCGGGCCGACTACTACCGCCTGGCGCTGAACGCCGACACCGACGACGAGGCGGTCGCCCTCGCGCGCGAGCTGGCCGAGAAGACCAACCTGTTCGTCAACCCCAACAAGCACGTCTACGAGGTCGTTACGAGCCACGCAACCGCCGCCCCGGCCCAGGGGCAGCGCGCGCAGGTCCTCGTGACCGACCCGCACGACGGCTCCGCTGAGGGGATGCTCTCGGCCCTCCAGGGCCGTCTGGGCTATGCCGACCGCGTCGCGGGCCTGACCCGGGGCGTGCTGTGGACGATGGTGCTGGACGTACCGGACGCCGCCGAGGCGCGCCGCCTGGCCGCCGAGATGGCCGAGACCAAGTCCCTGGAGAAGGGCCTGCTGGTCAACCCCCATTTCCAGGAATTCGAGGTCTGGTAACGCCCCACCACCCCCTCGCCTCAAGTCGCCCTCGCCCCGCCGCCGGACTGTGCCCCAGTCCCACGGCGGGGCGAGCGCTTCCGGTCCCCGGTGTTACCCCCTCGCCGCGGTAGCCCACCTGTCCCGCAGTGGCACGCCCCTTCGCAGCGGCCTCTCTCCCAGTAGCGCGGGCGGCCTCGCCCGCGCGCCGCGGCAGCGGGCAGGCGAGGCCGCCTGCCCTACTGGAAGCGAGTGGCTGCCGCCGCGACGGTGCAACAGAAGGACTCTCTACCCTAAGTAGCGAACACTACCCATAGCTTCTGGAACTTGCCCGGATTCCGCAGGGGAGGGTACGGTCATGTTGCAGGCTATGTCGCGCCTGACCACCAAGAACGACGTCCTGCGCGTAGTCATCTCGCTACTTGTCTGCCTCGGGCTCTGGCTGATCGTCGAGGGGATGGTGCAGTCCACCCGCGGCCGCGTGCTGTGGCCAGTCATCTTTGGCGGCCTGTTCCTGCTCATCGCTTATCTGACGGTCCACAGTCTCGCCGTCCGCGCGCGGAAGCTGCTGGGCGGGCGCTGCCCTCACCCGCTCTGCCATGGCACCGTGCACCACAGCGAGGCCGTGCCGAAGGGCTTCCTGCTCTGCCCGACCTGCAAGAACCGTTGGCCGGAAGTCCAGGGCATCAAGTTCCGCGCCAGCGGCCGCGAGCACTAACCTGAACAGGCGTTGCCTTTGCCGTCCCCCTCCCTTCAGGGAGGGGGTAGGGGGTAGGCCGCCGTTGCCGTCCCTCACGTCGTCCTACCCCCGGCCCTTCGGGCCGACCCCTCCCTGAAGGGAGGGGTTAGGGAGCACTACCGTGGCCGTCGCCGTCCCCCTCCCTTCAGGGAGGGGGTAGGGGGTAGACCGCCGTTGCCTGCGGGCCTGGGAACGATCCCGCTCACGTCCCACATTCGTGCGACGTTTCATGGAACAATGCGCAGACCCACCAAGTCATACCCACACGCTGCCCTCGGCAGCCAAGCGCGAGTACACCCAGAGGCGAGGGAGTGGCTATGCGTTACCTCATGCTGACCGTCGTCGTGTTGGTGCTGCTGGGGCTGGCGGGCTGCGGGGGGGGTGGTGGGGGCAACAACAACGATGACGGCACGGGGCGCGTCACCGGCACCCTGGCCGCCGCCAATCCCGCCTCGTACCGCATCGTCGTCGATGGCGACGAACTCACCCTTGCCCCTGAGGCCGATGGCTCCTTCGCCATCCCGGACCTCCCGCCCGGCTCCCACACCATCGGGTTCATCTCCGGCTCCGGCATGGCCGGCGCCTACATCACGGTGGACATAGACCCGGGGGACACGACCGACATCGGTGACGTCACGCCGGTGGCCGGCGGCCAGATCGTCGGCCTTGTGTACCAACTGGGCGACGACGGCGTCACCCTCACTCCCCTGGCCGGGGTCGAGGTGCTGGCCGATCCCGAGCCCATCTACTACTACGAGGGGGCGGACGCGTCGCTGGCCCAGGCGACGGCCCGTGACGGCGAGGCTGTGACGCTCAAGGCCATCACCGACAGCAACGGGAGCTATGTCATCCCGGCCGTCCCTGAGGGCGACTACGTGGTCACGGTCAACGTCCCCGGCCTCGTGCAGGGCGTGGCGTATGTCTGGGTATCCCCCGGCAGCACCGCCGTCGCCGACTTCCAGTTGGTCTCGGTCATCGAGGAGGGTATCGGGACCATCGCGGGGCACGTGACCGCGGCCCTGGAGGCCGGCGGCAGTGAGGCCCTGGGCGGCGCCCTGGTCACTGTCTACTCCGACGGCCCCTGGCGGCCCATCGTCCCGACCGACCCCATCGCACTTTCAGCGGGGGTCAAGGCCCTCGGTGTCGCCCCTCCGGGCGCGGACGGCATCATCGCGCCCCCCTACTACTTCAGCGACTTCTCCACCCTCACCGCCAAGGATGGCTCCTACTCGCTCAATGTCCCCAGCGGCCATTTGCAGATCGGCGTCTGGGCTGAAGGCTACAACTACGTCTCCGACACGGCGACTCTGCTGCCCGACGCGACCCTGACCCGGGACTACGAACTCACGCCCTGGACCGACTGGCCGATAGACGACCCCACGACGGGCACACGGAGCAAGTAGGCTCGCGCCTCTGCCGCCCCTCGACATCGTGCTGCATTGCGGGAGCCGCCCCCCCACGGAGGGCGGCTCCTGCCGTTCCCCCGCACCTGTCATCCATGCTATAATCGCCCACCACCACCCCCTTACGGAAGGACCAGCCCATGCCTCGTCTGCTGCTCGCCGCACTCGCCTCCCTTCTGGCACTCTCCTGCGCCTGCGCCCAGGTCAACCAGAAGGCCATTGACGACGTCGCCGCCGGCAAGCTCACCGAAGCCAAAGCTTCCTGGTGGGGCTTTGACGCCACCGACGCCACCGCGTGCCTCCAGGCCGCCATCAACTCCAAGGTCCCGAAGCTGACCGTGGACAATGTCGGCAAGCCCTGGATCGTCACCCCGATCAGGCTCGTCGGCAACCAGGAGATCACCTTCGAGAAGGGTGTCGAGGTCCTCGCCAAGGCCGATGAGTTCAAGGGCGGCAACGACTCCCTCTTCAGCGCCCGCCTCGCCCAGAACATCACCCTCAGCGGCTACGGCGCCACGCTCCGCATGCGGCGTGCCGACTACGACGACGCCACCCGCTACAAGCACGCCGAATGGCGTCACGTCCTGCAGTTCCATAGCTGCAGCAGCATCAAGGTCCTCGGGCTCACCCTCGCCGAAAGTGGTGGCGACGGCATCTACCTGGGCACCGGCCAGGCCGGCGTCCCCAACAAGAACGTCGTCATCCGGGACGTCATCTGCGACAAGAACTACCGCCAGGGCATCAGCGTCATCTCCGCCGAGGACCTGCTGATCGAGAACACAATCATGCGCGACACCGCCGGCACCGCCCCGATGGCTGGCATTGACTTCGAGCCGAACGGTCCCGACGAGCGAATCGCCAACTGCGTGATGCGCAACTGCGTGGCCGAGGGCAACAACAGTTGGGGCTACGTCGCCTATCTGCCGCCCCTGCGCGCCACCTCCGCCCCCGTCGGCCTGCGCCTGGAGAACTGCAAGGCCCTGAGCAACAAGGCCGGCGCCTTCGGCTTCGTCACCAACGGCACGGCCGAGGCTGCCGTGCCCGGCAAGGTGGAGCTGATCAACTGCGAGTTCACGGGCAACGGCGGCTCGGCGTTCGGCCTCGTCGGCAACCCGCCCCCGCCGGTAGGCTGCCGCATCACCGTGCAAGGCTGCCGGTTCCTGGACAACGCTGTGACCAAGCCCGCGGAGGCCCCCATCGTGTTCGGGACCCGTCAGGGCGCCGATCTCGATGTGGGCGGCGTCACGTTCACCGATGTCGTCGTGCGCGACCCCGTCGCCCGTAACCCCATGGTCTTCGTGGACATGGCCTCGGGCCTCAACGTCTCCGATGTCACCGGCAATCTCATCCTCGAGAAGGACGGCCGGCAGCAGAAGGTCGAGCTGACCAGAGAGCTGCTGGGCCAGTGGATGCCGGTCATCGTCCTCAAGAAGATCCCCCGGATCCACCCGAAGGGCATGGCCTTCGCGCCGCTGCAGGCCCCAGCCGCCGGCCAGAAGCTCGCGCTGGGGAGCTGGCGCCTGCGCAAGGCCGGCGCGGCCTGCGTCTGGGCCAGGCAGGGCGATGCCGTCACCGTCACGATCAGCTCCGGCCAGATCGGCAGGTACGCCGCGAACCCGGTCGCCGTCGTCGTCACCTCCCCGTCCGGCCAGGAAGTCACGAAGGTCCAGGCCCCGTTCGGCCAGGAGAGCCCGATCAGCTTCACTGCCCCCGAGACTGGTCTGTACCTGCTGCGCAGTGACGCCGGCGGCAACTACGCCGTCTACACCGCCAGCACTCACCCCTTCAACCTGTGCTACGACGGCGAGGCCATCCACTTCATCTCCTCCACCGGCACGCTGTACTTCTACGTCCCGGCCGGGACGAAGGAGTTCGGCCTGCGGGTCAACGGCGAGGGTCTCGGCGAGGGCGTCAAGGCGACCCTGACCAACGGCGCCGGGGAGGTCGTGCAGGAGAAGGACAACGTGGCGCGCACCGACATGTTCACCGTCGAGCTGCCGCAGCCGTCGCCCGGGGGGACGTGGAGCCTCAAGCTCGAGAAGCCCTCAGCGATGGCGATGGAGGACTACTACATCGACCCGCTCGGCATCCCGCCGCTGCTGGCCCCGAGCAAGGAGTGCCTGCTCAAGCCGGCCCAGTAATGCGCACGCAGGCGCAACGCACGAAAGCAGGAAGTCCCTGGTCTGCGCCGAACTAGTAAGTATCCCTGCCCACGCGAGGTACTACTGATGATGCGCAGACCAGGTTTCACCCTTATCGAGCTACTCGTCGTCATCGCGATCATCGCCATTCTGGCGGCGATCCTGTTCCCCGTCTTCGCCAAGGCGCGTGAGAAGGCGCGCCAGTCCAGTTGCTCGTCGAACCTCAAGCAGCTCGCCCTGAGCGTCCTGCAGTACGTGCAGGACTACGACGAGACCTTCCCTGTCTGGTTCCGGACGCAGTACCCCAACTCCCCGGACCACCCAACCGTGGTCGTCTACCCGTACATCAAGAACGCCCAGGTCTACGTCTGCCCCTCCATGACCCCGACCTTCGGGCCCTACCGCGGCTTCCCGATCATGGGTCCCACCACCTACGGCTATGGCTTCAGTTGGTACATCTTCGGCAATGACACCACCCGCACCGCCTACACGCTGGGCCAGATCACCAAGCCCGCCGAGGTCGTCATGATCGGCGACGCCCAGCACTGCTGGGGTGGCGGCGACGCCATCCCGTACGCCAACACCTGCTGTGACACCACGCGACCCACTTCAGGCAACCCCTCGCGGCACAATGGCGGCGAGAACCTGAGCTTCGTGGACGGGCATGTCAAGTGGATGAACTCCGAGGCCATCAAGGGCGACTGGACCAACCTCCGCAACCCGTTCCGGTTGTAGCTCCCTGGGAGCGCCGGCCGCCTGCCGGCCCCTGCACAGACAACAGGGCGGAGCGCACCTGGTGCGCTCCGCCCTGCCATCGCCGTCGCCGTTTCCCCTCTCCGGAGCGTAGCGAGGGAGAGGGGTAGGGGTGAGGAGCCGTGAGCCGTCGCCGTTCCCCTCTCCGGAGCGCAGCGAAAGAGAGGGGGAGAGGTGAGGACGCCGTGAGCCGTCGCCGTTTCCCCTCTCCGGAGCGTAGCGAGGGAGAGGGGCAGGGGTGAGGACGCCGTCCGTCTTGGCCGTCCCTCCCTACTCCACGACCCCGAGCCCCCGCAGGTGCGCCACGCACTCCCGCACATTGGCTTCCATCAGGTCCACGCTGTTGGCCGACCCGGCCACGCCCTCCAGTTCCATCGTCCACGGCCCCACGAACCCCACCTCATCCAGCACCGCCGCCACGCCCGCGAAGTCCACGATGCCCTGCCCCAGGTTGGGGAAGTTCGGGTCGTGGTAGCCGCCGGGGGTGTCCTTGGCGTGCAGGCTGCGCACGAACTGCGCCGCCTTGCGCGCCTCCTCCACCACGTTGACATCCTCGTTGTAGTAGTAGATGTTGGCCGTGTCCAGGTTCCACCCGATGGCCGGGTGGCCGATGGCCGCCAGGTTGGCTGCCGCCTTGTCGCCGTTCTCGCACAGGTCCTCGTGCGTCTCCATGGCCAGGAACAGCCCGTGGTCGGCCACGATGTCGCCCACCTGCCGCAGCAGCGCGAAGGCCTCCGCATGGGGCGTCTCGCCCGCGTGCATGCTGACGAAGAACCCCCTGGCCCCCAGCTTCTGGGCGTACGCCGACGCCTGGCGCATGGTGCCCAGCAGCACCTCGGCATCATTGAGCGGCGTCGGGTGGGCATGGACGGTGGACACCTGCAGCCCGTGGGGCTCGATGGTCCGCAGCACGTCCTCGGCGCTCTCGCCGTCCTTCATGACGATCTCCAGGTACTTCAGGTCCAGACCGGCGACCCGCTCCAGGGGCAACTGGGGGCTGCTGACATAGCCGACGCGATAGGACAGGATGTTGGGCATGGGAACTCCTCAGAGGGTGAAGTATGAAGGATGAAGCATGAAGGAACAGCACCGCCGGCAGGGCTTCAGAACGGACACCTTCATCCTTCATCCTTCTGACTTCATCCTTCCCAAAGGGATTCCCTCCCCCGAAAGCCAACAACATGGGCATGGAACGTGACGCCGAACTCGAGGAAATCCTGCTGGCCTCCGAGCACATCTTCCGGGGCAAGATCCTGCGCGTCGTGGTGGACACGGTGCGCCTGCCGGACGGCCGCGAGGCCACGCGCGAGGTCATCCACCACAACGGTGCGGTCGGCATGGTCCCGCTCACCGACGACGGGCAGGTCCTGCTGGTCCGCCAGTGGCGTCACGCGACAGGTCGCGCCTTGCTGGAGATCCCGGCCGGGGCCCTCGCCCACGGCGAAGAGCCGGACGCGTGCGCCTGCCGCGAGTTGGCCGAGGAGACCGGGTGCGTCGCCCGCCGCCTGGACGTGCTGACCGTGCTCTACACGGCCCCGGGCTATGTCGGCGAGGCCATCACGATCTACCTGGCGCGCGACCTGCACCCCCAGGACGCCATGGGCGACGATGACGAGAACGTGCAGGTCGTGCCACTACCCTTTGAGGAGGCCGTAGCCCGCTGCCTTGGCGGCGAGATCTGCGACGGCAAGACCATAGCCGCCCTGCTCCTGGCCCGCGAGTTCCTGGCTGCCGAGCCGTAGCGGCGCGATCCATCGCGCCACGCGTGCGCCCCGAGCCAACCCGATCTCGCCCCATACATCATTCATCATTCATCATTCGCCGTCCCCCACTCCCATGACCCACTTCAACTCCACCATCCTCCACGACCTCCCCGCCGCCCTCCGCCGCGAGTGGCTCGAGACCGACGGCCTCGGCGGCTTCGCGATGGGGACCATCGTGGGCGCCAACACCCGCCGCTACCACGGCCTCCTGGTCGCCGCCGCCGAGCCCCCCGTCGGCCGCCGCGTGCTGGTGGCCAAGGTGGAGGACCGCCTGCTCGCCGACGGCGCCGTCCTCGAGTTGAGCTGCAACGAGTACGACGGGGCCATCCACCCGCAGGGCCACCTGTGCCAGGAGGAGTTCCGCCTCGACCCCTGGCCGGTCTGCACCTGGGCGCAGGACGGCTTCCGCCTGCGCCGGTCGCTGTTCATGCCGCACGGCCTGGGCCTGACGGTGCTCCGCTACGACCTGCTGGACGCCCCACAGCCGGCCTGGCTGCACTGCCGCCCCCTGGTCGCCGGCCGCGACATGCACCACCTGCAGCGCTCCGGCGGCGGCCTCAAGCCCCACACCGACCTGTCGGCCCACCGGCTCGCCATGCAGCCGTATGACCCGGCCTCGCGCTTTGCCCTCGATTTCCCGCACGGCGAGTTCCGCCCCGATGGCCTGTGGTACTACAACTTCCGCTACGCCCGCGAGCAGGAGCGCGGCCTGGACTACCTGGAGGACCTCTACAGCCCCGGCGAGGTCGTCTGGCTGCTGCGCCCGGGCGAGACGGTCTGGCTGGTGCTCAGCCGCGACGCCGTGGGAGCGGTCACCGACCGCGAAGACTGCGAGGCCCTGATGGCCGCCGAACGGCAGCGTCGCGACACCGTGGGAGCGGTCACCGACCGCGAAGGCTGCGAGGCCCTGATGGCCGCCGAACGACAGCGTCGCGACGCCGTGGGAGCGGTCACCGACCGCGACGACGAGGTCGCCGCCCGCCTGGCCCTCGCCGCCGACCAGTTCATTGTGGACCGCACCGTCCGCGCCGTCCCCTCCCGGACGATCATCGCCGGCTATCCATGGTTTGGCGACTGGGGCCGGGACACGATGATCGCGCTCTTCGGCCTGACACTGACCACCCGGCGCTATGCCGATTGCCGCGCCATGCTCGAGACCTTCGTCGCCGGGATGCGCCACGGCCTCGTCCCCAACCTGTTCGTGGAAAGCGGCGACCCGGGCTACAACACTGTGGACGCCACGTTGTGGCTGTTCGTGGCCCTGCGGCGCTACCTGCAAGCCACCGGCGACATGGCCTTCCTCGCCGCCATCTGGCCCGCCCTGCGCGAGTCGCTGGAGGCGCACCTCGCGGGCACGGACTTCGGCATTCACATGACCGAGGACGGCCTTCTGACCGCCGGCGACGCCTCGACGCAACTGACGTGGATGGACGCCAAGGTGGACGACTGGGTGGTCACGCCCCGCCACGGCAAGGCGGTCGAGATCAACGGCTTGTGGTACAATGCCCTCCGCATCGGCGCCTTCCTGGCCGACAAGCTAGGCGACGCGACTGCCGCGCGCTACGAGGCTCTCGCCCGGCGCACGAAGACAGGCTTCACGCAGTTCTGGTATGCTGAGGGCGGCTACTGTTACGATGTCCTGCGCCCGGACGGCCCCGATGCGGCCCTGCGCCCGAACCAACTCATCGCCTGCGCCCTGCCGTACCATGTGCTGGGCCCGGCGCAGCGCCGCAGCATCCTGGAGCAGGCCACAGCGCACCTGCTGACCCCATACGGCCTGCGTACGCTGGCCCCCGGCAGCGAGGGCTATTGCGCCCACTACGGCGGCGACCGCTGGGCCCGCGACGGGGCCTATCACCAGGGCACGGTCTGGCCCTGGCTGCTGGGCCCGTACCTGACGACATGGTTCGACGTGATGGGCGTGAGCGACGACACCCGCCGCCAGGCAAGGGCCTTGCTCCAGCCGTTGGTCGCGCATCTGGACGACGCCGGCCTGGGCTCGATCTCCGAGATCTTCGATGCCGAGGCCCCATACGCTCCGCACGGCTGCCCCGCGCAAGCCTGGAGCGTAGGCGAACTCCTCCGCTGCTGGGTCCAGTACAAACTGGCCCAGTAGCCGCCGTTGCCGTTCCCCCTCCCTTCAGGGAGGGGGTAGGGGGTAGGCAGCCGTCGCCGTCCGTGCCGTCTACAGTACTCACCGTCGCACGGCGTCCTAGCCCCGCGCCTGCGGCGCGACCCCTCCCTAAAGGGAGGGGTTGGGCACATCGCCGTTGCCTTTCCCCCTCCCTTCAGGGAGGGGGTAGGGGGTAGGCCGCCGTTCGCCGCTCGCCGCCGCCAGCACAACTCAGGAACTCACCAACACATGGTCTTTCTCCCCACCTCCGCCGTCGGCAATGGCCGCACCCTCTGCACCCTCGGCCGCGCCGGCGAGATCATGACTCTCTTCTACCCGCGCCTGGACTTCGCCCAGAACATCGAGGAGTGCCTCCCCGCCCTGTACCTGGGCGAGCCCGGCCACGGCCGCCTCCTCTACACCTTCGAGCACGAGTTCGCCAGCGCGCAACGCTACCTCCCGGACACGAACATCGTCGTGACGGAGCTGCGCCTGTCCGACCCACCGCTGGAGATCACCTTCACGGACTTCTGCCCGCCCGACAGCACGAGCCTCATCCGCCTGGTCCGCCTCGCCAACCCCGGCGAGCACACCGTCTCGGGCGCTTTCGGGCACTACTTCGATCTGCGCCTGGGCGAAGTCTACGGCAAGCAAGCCGCGGGCTATGACCCGGCCGCCGGGCACTTCGTGCAGTACTTCCGCGGCGTCGCGGTCGCCGTGGGCGGCTCCGCCCCGGACACCTCACGCGTGGGCAAGTCGCTGGCCTTCGACGAGCGCAGCGCCAAGTTCGACCTGCAGGACGGCCACCTGAACGGTCAGTCCGACGACATCGGCCGCGTCAACTTCGCCGGGCTGCACCGCTTCTCGCTGGCGCCGGGGGAGCGCGCCGACCTGTGGCTGGTGCTGTCGGCCGGCCCGTCGCGCGAGGCGGCGGTGGCCGAGCTGCGCCGCCTCAAGAACCTCGGCCCCGACGCCCTGCTACGCCTGACGCAGGACTACTGGACCCATTGGCTCAGCCGCCGCGTCCCCGTCGAGCTGCCCGACGAGTTCGAGCAGGCGTATCGCCGGGCGCTACTGTCGCTGGCGCTGCTCCAGGACGAGGCCACCGGGAGCATCATCGCCGCCCCGGAGTTCGACCCGGGCTACGAGCGCTGCGGCGGCTATGGCTACTGCTGGCCCCGCGACGCCTCCGAAGCCGCCGGGGCGCTGGCGCAGGCCGGCTATCCCGACGCTCTCCGCCGCCTGTGCGAGTGGTACCGCGTGGCGCAGCTCCCACATGGCCTGTGGGGCCAGCGTCACTGGTCGGACGGCCAGGTCGCGGCCTCGTGGGCGCTACGCCGGGGCTTTGAGCAGCTCGACCAGACCGCAGCCGCCCTCGATTCGGTCTGTCAGTTCATCCTCGCCGGCGACGCCGCCGAGGGCCCCCGCCGCCTGGACGCGTACTGGGACTGCGTCGAGCGCGCCGCCCGCGCCCTGTCCGAACAGGTGGACGACCGCGGCCTGCACCACTTCGCCTGCGACCTGTGGGAGACATACTGCGGCGTCTTCCTGTACACCAACGCCGCCTTCGCTCGGGCCTTTGACGCCGCGCACGGTTGCGCGCTCCTGGCGGATCGCCCGGCCCTGGCGGACGAGTGGCTGCAGACCTCGAAGCGTCTGGCCGAGGCCTGCAAGAACCTGTACAATGGCGTTGCCTTCCCGCGCGGCCTGAACGCCGCGGGCGACCTGGACGAGGCCGTGGACACTGCCAACCTCGGCCTGGTCGAGCCCTGGCGCGTGCTGTCGCCGCACGACCCGCGCGACCGCGCGATGATCCTGTCGAACCTGCAGGAGACCGAGCGCCGTCTGCGCCAGCCGTTGGGCGACCATGTGGGCCTCCGCCGCTTCGAGGGTGACGGCTACCTGGGCGGCGTGGTCGGCTGTGTGAACACGCTGTGGGCCGCGCAGGTGTACCTCCGCCTGGCGGCGGCCGAGCAGGCCGACAAGCCCGACGAAGCCCGCGAGTTCCGCGACCGGGCGGTGGCGTACGTGCGCTGCTGCCTGGCCCACACGACGCCGACGGGCCTGCTGCCCGAGCTGATCGGCCTGCAGCCCGACACGCCCTACTGGGCCGCCCCGCACGCCTGGGCCTCGGCCCTGATGGTCCGCTGTACCCACCTCCTCCACGAGACCCGGGGACTGGGTGGAGCAGAGGGTGAAGGGTCGAGGGGCGAGGGTCAAGGGTAACGGCCACGGCGCCGGCGCCATCGAGGCCCGGACGCCGTTACCGTCGAGGCCCGGAGGGCCGACTCAATCTAGGCGGGGGCGGAAGCCCCCGTCCGCACGGGCCGCCCTGCTTCCCCTCGGCGGAGTCGTGGGGTGCCCCGCAGGGGCGGTGCCCCACGAACGCCCCCGGCCGGGTCGGAGGTAGGCGCGGGCGTGGCGCCGGATGTGTCGCCCCTCCGGGCCTCTTGGCGGAGGGGAGGATGAGGGATGCCCGGCGGACGGGCGCTGCCGCGCCGTCATTGTCACCATCGGCCAATGCCCGGATGCCTTTGCCGTTACCCTTGACCCTTGACCCTAGACCCTGAACCCTTGACCCTCCGCCCCTGGAGTCCCTATGGAATCGCCGTTTGGCGCCATCTGCCTCATTCTCCATGGCCACATCCCGTACGTCCTGGGCCACAGCACCTGGCCGCATGGCAGCAACATGATGTACGAGGCCGCGGCCGACACGTACATCCCGCTGCTGTGGGCCTGTGAGGAGCTGGCTCACGAGGGCATCCCCATGAACATCACCCTGGGGCTGACGCCCATCGTGATGGAGCAGCTCGCCGACGAGCGCTTCCAGGAGTGGTTCCCCGGCTATCTGGAGCACCGCTGCTGGAAGGCCGCCGAGAACGCCGACGAGTTCCGGGCCCGCGGCGACGGCCACCTGGCCTACCTGGCCGAGCGCTGGCGCGATCATTTCGCGGCCCTGCAGGAAGCCTACGTGGGGCGGTACGAGCGCGACCTGCTGGGCCAGTTCCGCCGGCACCAGGACGAGGGGCGCCTGGAGATCATGGCCTCGGCCGCCACCCATGGCTACCTGCCGCTGCTGCATGAGGAGGGCAGCGTGCAGGGCCAGATCATGCAGGGGCTGGACACCTACGAGCGCCACATGGGCCGCCGCGCCCGGGCCTTCTGGCTGCCCGAGTGCGCCTACCGCCCCCGGACCATGTGGGCCTCCCCGCTCTCGGGCGCCCGCGAGACCCCCTGGCCGCGCAAGGGCCTCGAGGAGTTCCTGGGCGAGAACGGCGTGGACTACTTCATCGTGGACAACCGCGTGGGGCTCGCCGGCGGCGACCCGCTGCCGGTCCGCGTCGAGCGTGAAGACACTCTCGGCAAGGCCTGGAGCCGCATCGTCCGCGCGGGTGACTATGCCGACCCCAAGACGGTCTACCGCCCGTACTTCGTCGGCCGCCACTTCGAGGATCACCCCCCGGTGGCCGCCCTCATCCGCGACCCGGGCACCTCGGAGAAGGTCTGGAGCGGCGACATCGGCTACCCGGGCGACTTCAACTACCTCGACTTCCACAAGAAGCACGTCCCCGGCGACCACCGCTACTGGCGCATCACCGATGCCGCCCACGACCTGGGCTCCAAGCAGCCCTACCAGCCCGAGTGGGCCGAGGAGCACGTGCGCGAGCACGCCGGCAACTTCCTGTGGACCGTCAAGGAGACGCTGCTGCACGCCCCCCACCCGGACGGCCAGCTCCCGGCCGTGATCGCCCCCTTCGATGCCGAGCTGTTCGGCCACTGGTGGTACGAAGGGCCGCGCTGGCTCGTGCACGCCCTCCGCTGGATGCACTTCGATCCCGACCTGCAGGTGATGACGGGCTCGCAGTACGTCCGCCGGCACGAGCCGACGTCGGCGGTCACGCTGCCGGAGGGCTCCTGGGGCGTGAACGCCACCCACGAGGTCTGGCTCAACCCCGACCTCGAATGGGTCTGGCGGCGCATCTACGACGCGGAGGCCGACTTCCAGGCGCTCGTGCGCGACCACGGCCCCGGCCACGATGACTCCATGCGGGCCCTCGTCCAGCAGGCCGCCCGCGAGCTGCTCCTCCTGCAGGCCTCCGACTGGCCCTTCCTCATCACCACCGGCACGGCGGCGGACTACGCCGCCCAGCGCCTCGTGGGGCACCACGAGGACTACAAGCGCGTGGCCGAGATGGCCCGCCGCTACGGCCGCCGCGAGACCCTGTCCGAGGACGACTGGGCCTGGCTGGGGCAGCTCCAGGAGCGCGACCGCCCCTTCCCGGACGCCGACCCAACCCACTTCGGCGCCATCCGGTACCCCGCTCGGACGTAGTGCGGGCTTCCAGCCCGCACTGGAACCTTGCCTTGCCGCAGTGCTACGAACCCCCGGCAAACGTCCGTATCTCGTGCTACTTGGGGCCGCTACACGAGGCCCCAAGTAGTGTAGGCTATACCGTAGGGGAATGCTCTGCCACTGCGGCAGGGCCATGGAGACCTGGAACACCCGGGGCCCAACCCCACTGGAGGGACATGCACATGCTACGACGTGGCTTCACCCTTATCGAGTTGTTGGTCGTCATCGCCATCATTGCCATCCTGGCGGCGATCCTCTTCCCGGTCTTTGCCAAGGCCCGTGAGAAGGCCCGGCAGTCCAGTTGCCTGTCGAACGTGAAGCAGCTCGGCTTGGCCATGTTGCAGTACGCCCAGGATTACGATGAACGGCTGCCGATGGCTTACGACCTCGGCTCGCCCCGCAACGGCCTGATCCTCACCACCATGCCCTACGTCAAGAGCTTCCAGGTGCACGACTGCCCCAGCGCCAGCGAGAACTCCGTCAACAACTACCTGGGCAG
Source organism: bacterium (assembly GCA_021372615.1). Taxonomy (NCBI): domain Bacteria; species bacterium. The sequence continues at coordinate 25,421 of JAJFUB010000169.1, forward strand.
TCGCAGTTACGGCTACAACACCGCCCTCTTTGCGGTGAACGGCCCTTCACGGCTGTTGGGGGAGATCGTGCGCCCGGCGGAGATCGCGATGATGGGCGATGTCTGCCAGGACAACAATGCTCAGTACAAGCTCCAGCAGCCGAGTGTCGGACGGTTCATGTGCGACCCGGATGGCAGCAACTGCCGCGTGTGTGGCGGCACCCACAACTCGCGCTATGCCACGCCGCTGGCCGGGCCGACCGGTACGCATACCTGGCAGTATGACCCCCCCTACTTCAACTTCCTGGAGCGACACAACGGCACCGGCAACGTCGGCTTCTGCGACGGGCACGCCAAGGCAATGAAGCACTCCACCCTGTACAACAACGGGAGCAATGCTCCCTACTTCAACGCGACTCAGTAGCTGCCACGTCCCGAGTAACTGCGCGGGCAGGAGAGTAGCCTGATAGAGAGCAAGCGCTGGGCTGCCCGCTGGCCCAGCGCTGTGGCCACGGCGCTAACAGCCCTTCCAGGTCTGGCCCTCACCACCAGTCCGGGCCGCTTGCCGTCCCGCTTCCTTGCGACACACTGGGCAGGGAGATGCCGTGCTGCCGTTGAAGATATATCCCATACTGCCTTGAGGTGATTACCATGAGACGTGGCTTCACCCTTATCGAGTTGTTGGTCGTTATCGCGATCATTGCCATCCTGGCGGCGATCCTCTTCCCCGTCTTCGCCAAGGCCCGCGAGAAGGCCCGGCAGGCCTCGTGTCTGAACAACTGCAAGCAGATTGGCACCGCCTTCCTGTCGTACTGTCAGGACTACGATGAGAAGTTCCCGCTCTACTGGCACTCGGATCTGCAGACCGACGCCAGCTCCCCGGGCGCCAAGTTCCACACCAGCAACGGCAGCGCCAGCTACCCGCCGGCCTACTACCGCACCTGGATGGACTACGTCTACCCGTACATCAAGAACACCCAGGTCTTCCAGTGCCCCTCGGGCCGCAAGCGGGAGTCGGCCTATAACTCGCCCTCGTACGGCTACAACCGCCAGATCCACACCTCCGGCACCTACAACCCGCTGACCATCGGCCAGGTCCTGCGGCCGGCCGAATGTGTGCTGACGATGGACTACGGCACCGCCTACAGCGTCTATGCTAACGTGGGCGAGTTCACTTCCTGGAACCAGTCCACCACCGGCGAGTGGGTCCACCCGCACAACGACGGCGCCAACATCACCTTTGCCGACGGCCATGCCAAGTGGCTCAGCCGGTCCGACGGCACCGTCACCGGCGGCACCGAGGCGACCAACCGCGCCTGGAACCCGACGCTGCCCTGACGCGCGGCGCTCCAGGGGCCGCCTCCGCCCGGAGCCAGACGATCGGTAGTGCCGCCTTCCAGCCCGCCTCCGGCCACGACGGCACGAACACCGTCTTGTGCGGCAGCCGTGTCAGGTGGTATAAGAGTATGATCGTTCCTGCCAACTCCGCCAGCCACGATCGTACTGGCGGGTCACACGGTAGTTGCCTTTCCTGTTGCTGGCTATGCCTCGCCGGGTGCGGCGGCCCGAATCGCCCACCGGCCTCATAGACATCCCAGGAACGACGCCGCTCAGACATCCAGGCCCATCCCCCGGCGCACCAGTCGCCGGGGGTGGGCTGTGCCTACGCCCTCAAGCGACCTGCATGTCCCGAGTTCATGCAGTGACTTGCCCGCACTGACCGGGGAGCGCCAGTATCACGCGTTTGGAAAGGGACGTCCGACATGACAAGACGTGGCTTCACGCTCATCGAGTTGCTGGTCGTGATCGCGATCATCGCCATCCTGGCCGCGATCCTCTTTCCCGTGTTCGCCAAGGCCCGCGAGAAGGCCCGGGCCGCCTCCTGTCTGAGCAACGTCAAGCAGATCGGCCTCGCTATCCTGCAGTACGCCCAGGACTATGACGAGAAGCTGCCGTATGCGTACTGGGGCGCCGGCAGCCAGTACACCTGGCCCAACGGCGTCGTCGGCGGCGGCATGTGGATCCCCTCCATCTTCCCGTACGCCAAGAACATCCAGATGTTCAACTGCCCCTCCAACACCTCGACCTGGACGGGCGGCTACATCGGTAACGGCTTCTCGTACCCCTACAACGGCAACCTCAACGGCCTGTCGCTGGGGAGCATCAGCTACCCCACCCAGTGCGTCCTGAACGTCTGTGGCTGGTACTACCAGACCACCGGCAACAACAACTACGAGAGCACGGGCGGCAACCCCCTCGGTGGCCCCAGCATCAAGAAGTGGCATAACGAGGGGACCAATGCCGTGCACGTGGACGGCCACGCCAAGTGGTACCAGTTCGGCCGCATCTGGCGCGGCAACTCATCCTGGCCCACGGGCGAGTGGGCCGGCAGCGCGGCCAACGTGATCTACTGGACCGCCGGCGGCAGCTAGGGCGCCCGGGTTCGCCTTCGCATCCGCGACTGACTGGGGCACTTGGGGGGGCGAGCCACACGGCTCGTCCCCGTCTCTGCTTCTCACTGGAACCCCCGCCGTACCCACGGCGTCAACTATTCGCGTCCACACAATGTGGCGCGACAGACCCGTACTGACCGGGATACGTCAGTATCACTCACATCCGGAGAAGGACCTCGCAGCATGACAAGACGCGGTTTCACACTCATTGAGTTGTTGGTCGTGATCGCCATCATCGCGATCCTGGCCGCCATCCTCTTCCCGGTCTTCGCCAAGGCCCGCGAAAAGGCGCGGCAGTCGAGTTGTCTCAACAACATGAAGCAGCTCGGTCTGGCCGTCTTGCAGTACTCCCAGGACTACGACGAGCAACTGCCCTATGTCGCCCTGGGCAATGTCACCTACACGCTGCCCAACGGCAGTTCGTACACCGGCGCCGTGTTGTGGCACACCATGCTCCACCCGTACATCAAGAACGTCCAGGTCTACAACTGCCCCAGCTATAGCACGCTGATCTACACCGGCCAGTACACGACTGGCGGCTCGTATGGGATGAACATCCTGGCCGCTGGCGACGCCGTCGGCGCCGTCAACTTCCCGGCCGAGACGATCATCTTCGCCGAGGCCACCGGCGGCGACTCGTACAACCTCGACGGCGACTCCGGCGAGATGGCCGGCCGCCACAACGAGGGCCTCAACAACGCCTTCCTCGACGGCCACGCCAAGTGGATGCAGTTGACGAAGGTGCCGGCTTACAGCTCCTCCAGCCGCTACTGGGAACCGTCCTACACGGGGAGCAACCCGTAGCCGTAACTCCCTTCCGTCCCCCCCATCAGGCCCGGACCACGCACCGGTCCGGGCTTGGTGTCTTCCCGGCAACCGCGGCCAGACAGCCACGGCGTCACTCGCCGAGGGCGGGGTGTCCGCCGTAGCCCGCACAGCGCAGGCGGAGGGCGACCTCGCCGCGCACGCGTCTGCCCTGGGCCGCACAGATACAGGTTGATGCGCACATCCGCATGGTATACTGCAACAAGCAGTCCTACTCCCCAGACGAGGTGACAGACATGACGAGACGCGGTTTCACGCTCATTGAGTTGTTGGTCGTGATCGCCATCATCGCGATTCTGGCCGCCATCCTCTTCCCGGTCTTTGCCAAGGCCCGGGAGAAGGCACGGCAGTCGAGCTGTCTGAACAACATGAAGCAGCTCGGCCTGGCCGTCTTGCAGTACTCCCAGGACTACGACGAGCAACTGCCCTGGGTCGCCCTGGGCAACTGCACCTACACGCTGCCCAACGGCAGTTCGTACACCGGGGCTGTGCTCTGGCAGACCATGCTCTACCCGTACGTCAAGAACGTCCAGGTCTACAACTGCCCCAGCTATAGTGCGCTGATCTACACTGGCCAGTACACGGGCGGCGGCTCGTACGGCATCAACGGCCAGGCTGCCGGTGACGCCATCGGCACCGTCAATTTCCCGGCCGAGACGATCATCTTCGCCGAGGCCACCGGCGGCGACTCGTACAACCTTGACGGGGACGCCGGCGAGATTGCCGGCCGCCACAACGAAGGCCTCAACAACGCCTTCCTCGACGGCCACGCCAAGTGGATGCAGTTGACGAAGGTGCCAGCCTATAGCGCCAACAGCCGGTACTGGAACCCGTCCTACACGGGCAGCAACCCGTAGCCGCAACTTCCTTCCGTCCTCCCCTCAGGCCCGGACCTGCCACCGGTCCGGGCCTGATGATTCCCCGCCACGGCCAGCCCGCGCCCCCTAGGCTGCTCTCAGGCGCCCAGATACGGGTTGATGTACGGCCGCGCATGGTATACTCTGTGTATCGCTCATATCTGCGAACGAGGTGAGAGACATGACCAAGCGTGGCTTCACCCTCATTGAGTTGTTGGTCGTGATCGCGATCATCGCCATTCTGGCCGCGATCCTGTTTCCGGTCTTCGCCAAGGCCCGTGAGAAGGCGCGCACGGCCAGTTGCTTGAGTAACCTCAAACAGTTGGGGCTCGGGCTGCTGATGTACGCGCAGGACTACGATGAGTCCCTCTGCCGCTACAGCAGCGGCTACGTCCCCACCGCCCCGTGGCCGGCCGACCCGACCTGGAACTACCGCGACGCCACCAGCGGGTGGTATCTCACCTGGCCGACGAACGTCCTGCCGTACGTCAAGAACATCCAGGTCTTCAAGTGTCCCAGCAGCACCTACCTCAACAACGGCGTCGCCTACGGGATGCCGGCCGGTTGCATCACGTCGTCCGGGGCGTACGTCGCCCTGTTCAACGGTCGGGTCATCAGCCTGGGCGAGTTGCTCAAGCCGGCGGAGACCCTCCTGATCTCCGAGAAGTACGGCGGCAACCCGCAGTATATCCTCAGCGCCCAGTACTACGTCTGCCGCGCTGACCACAACGATGGCGGCATTTGCGCCTTCTGCGACGGCCATGCCAAGTGGCTCAAGTTCGACAAGGGGCCGATCGGCGCACCGTGGGCCGACCCCGACCCGGCCTACTCAGCCCTGCACCCGCCGCGCTGGACGGTCGAGGGCTGCCTCGCCAACTAAGCGCTCCCGCACTGCCACCCCCAACCGGCCCGGACCTGACACAGGTCCGGGCCGGTTCGTTTGCTCTGGCGCTCCGTCCCCACATCTCACGGATTGCCATGGCCCTGCCGCGCGTCTACAAACCACATGTCGTGCCGACCCGTCTCAGCTTCTGCCCCCGGAAGCGTGGAGGCGGTGTTCAACGTCATCCAGAAAGGGTATAATGCTGTAGAGTTCGTCATCCCCACCACGAGGTGACAGACATGACCAAGCGCGGTTTCACCCTCATCGAGCTGTTGGTTGTGATCGCGATCATCGCGATTCTGGCGGCGATCCTGTTCCCGGTCTTCGCCAAAGCCCGGGAGAAGGCCCGGCAGACAAGCTGTCTGAGTAACATCAAGCAAATTGGGATCAGTTGGCTGATGTATGCCCAGGACTATGACGAGACGACCATGCCGGTGAACACCCCGCCGGCCGGAACCTACACGCTGCCCAATGGCACTACCTACACCGGCTACGTCCTGTGGCCGACGCTGCTGTACACCTACACCAAGAACATCCAGCTCAACAACTGCCCCAGCAACTCGTACCGGTGGGCCGGCGAGTACAATGGCGCCTCGTGCTACGGCTACCTGAGCATCAACTGGGGCCCCAAGTCGCTCGGCAACTACACCCAGCCGGCCAACACCCTCGTGTTCTATGATGTCCGTTCGGCCGGTGGCTTCACCAACCAGTACGCGCCCGGCGTGGGCACCGTCGCGCAGCAGTACCTCGACTCCGGCTTCAGCAACATCCACAACGAGGGCTCCAACGTCCTGTTCGCCGACGGCCACGGCAAGTGGCTGTCCCTGACCAGTGCCCTGGGCAACCGCAGCATGTGGTCGCTGTAGCCTGCCTCCATCCCGCCAACGACAGGCCCGGACCTGTGTCAGGTCCGGGCCTCTTCGTTGGCGCCCCCGCCGCTAACGGCAGCACTGACTCCCTCAGGGCTTCGGGGGCCGGGCCTGGTAGAGCGTGAGGCTCGGCAGGATGACCTCATCGCCGGGCCCGGCGATGACCACGGCGAAGCGCGCCCCCAGGCCGTCACTCCCCGCCGGGAAGCAGGCGGCGGCGAGTCGCGGCAGGCCCGTGCGGTCGAGCGTGAACTGGTCTCCCCCCGCCAGCCGCCCCTGGATTTCGCCCCGGCTGTTGAGCACTGTCATACCCTCCCGGGCGTGCGGGGCATAGCTCACGCTTGACACGATCCGGTTCTTGTCCGCGACGACTTCGTTGACCGGGCCCCCGGCCACCCGCAGGTCCTCGTCGCCGATGGAGAACTGGGTCGGACTGAGTACCTTCTGCAGCGTCACCGTCTCGCTGCTCCCCTTCGTCCGGACGATCACGGTCTGCCCCGGCGTGAGGTCCTTGCCCGCTATCGGGTCGGTCAGTTCCAGCACCCCCCCGGCATAGTCCACCCGCTTGAGGCGGCTGTGCCGCAGGCCCGAGCCCTTCAGGCTCAGCTTCCCGTACGTCAGCGCGGTGCCGTTCAGCAGCATCGCTCGTTGCGGCCTGCCGGAGGCGTCCAGCACCAGGCACGCGGCCTGGCCGTCCACGCGCAGCTTCCCGTCCACCACGTACCTGCGCCCCGGGGCGAGCGAGTGGAAGCAGTAGTGCCGCTCCCCGCTCTTGAGGCGCACCATCACCGCCACCGCCTCGCCGTCACTCGGCATCACCGGCACCGCCGTCACACTCTCGATCCACGGGCTCCCCGCGTAGGGCTCATGCACGCTCACGAAGGCGCTGCGCAGGTCCTGCCCTGTCCGCCGGCGGATCAGGTGCTTGACCCACTCCGGCATCCGCTGGTAGCGCTGGGGCTGGCAGTCGGCGGCAATGAGTTCCTCATCTGTGCCCACCACATGCGTCCGCACGCCCAGGCCTTGCCACGGGCGCGTGGGCTGCCCCGGCCGGGGTGCGGTCAGCTTCCACTCGGCCACCGCCTCCCCCCGGAGCGCTGCCCGCTGGACGTGGACGAAGAACTGGAAGCCGCTGCCGTTGTAGCCGTTGCAGGCCGTGCTCCCCAGCGGCTTGCCCTTCAGGGCCGGGTCGTCATAGAACTGCTCGTACGGCACGTCTACCCCGGCCAGAGTCCCCTGCTCCTGCACGGGGCCGAGGGGTGGCGAGCAACTGAAGTCCGCCTGCGGCCCCATGAGTGCCCAGTCATGCTGTCTGCCGCCGCGGACATGGAAGACGTCGAAGGCATAGCTCTGCTCCGGCGCGGCCTCGACCAGCGTCGTCGCCCGGCGGTAGAGGCTGACGCCCTCGTACGAGTCGCAGGACGCGTCCACCACCTGCGCGAAGCCCCGTGTCGCGAAGGCGTGCAGGCGCCCCTCGCCGCGCCGCTGGCCATGGGCGTCCACCGTCACCGTGTTGTGGGAGATGGTGTTGCCCCAGATGCCGTACCGCCGGTGGTTGAACGCATCGGTCTGCTCCGGGTAGCCGACATCGCACAGCAGGGCGTTGTCGTGGGCGAAGAGCAGCAGGGCCAACTGGTCCCGGTGCATGTGGTGGCCCCAGGAGCCATAGTGCAGCGCCAGCCCCGTCAGCCTCCCCGGTGCGCCCGCCTCCAGGAAGCCGAGGCCGTAGCCCGAGAGCACATGTGAACGCGCCGGCACGGCAGGCGGCGGGGCTTCCGGGGAGCCCTGCAGCATCTGCGCCGGGGGGTCAGTGAACAGATCGCCGGGACGGTCCACGTGGTTTCGCAGGTCCGCTGCAGCGCGGGGGTCGCGAAGCAGCTCCACCGCCAGCCGCAGGACCGTGTCGCTGGGACTGCCCGGCCGCGCGAACATGTCCCCGCTGTCGCCCAGGGGCGGCTGGAACTTGCCGGCCACGATCGTCTCATAGTGCCATTTGAGCAGGGCCCGGAAGCGCGGGTGCGCCAGCAGATGCTTGCCCTTGTCCCCCAGCGCCGAGGCGATCCCCGCCGGGGCATTCGTCCACAGGTAGTTGTAGCCCGGCGACTCCAGCGGCACCCCATCGCGGTAGACCATGTTCTCCAGGGCATCCACCAGTCCGTAGTCACTGTTCGTCCGCGGTCGGGGATTGGCCAGGACCCAGTTGACCATCTCGGCCGACGTGGGGGAGGCAGTCTGCTCATCTAGGGCCAGGGCCAGGCGAATGAGTGCCTGCTGGTGCATCCCGTAGTTGCCCTGGTTGCGACCATTGCTGCTCGTGATGTCCCGCGCCATGGTCATGAGCAGGCGGTCGCGGATGAAGTTGTCCAGACCGGGACCGTCGAGGCCGGCGAGAGCCTGCAACTCCCGGTCTTCACGCAGGAAAGGCCAGATCGCGTCATATGCCGGGGCGCAAACGTCCGCCCAGCCCACCTCCCAGATCATGTTGGTGATCCGCCCCGTGTAGTGGGGATTGTGCTCCTTGGCCTCGCGCCCTTGCTTGTTGTAGTCATAGTCGGGATAGTAGGTCGCCAGTTGCCACAACAGCACCGCGCACTTATGCGCGAACCGCCGGGCCTGAGCGGGGTCTTCGGCTACCAGCGCTCCCATGGACAGGGCCCGCAGAGCGCGCTGCAGCTCCCGTTGCATGGACCAGTGGGCGTAGTAGGCCACGAACCAGTAGTTGTGGTTGTCACCGCGCTTGTTCCAGCCCCAACCGTCGTCGGCATAGTCCCCGGTCAGTAGCGACCGGTCCTTCATCCCCGAGGCGAGATAGGTTGCGAAGTCGTTGGACGGGTACTCCTCACCCCCTGCCGGACACTTGATCTTGAACGGTCGGTCAATACTGTAGCCCCAGGTGTAAAGCCCGTTCTTGTTGGCCTCCAGCCCGTGCACCGGGCAGCCCAGGTTGTGCAGGTCATAGCAGCGCGGCACCTGCGGCGGGATGACCATGCCGCGCAGGAAGGCATCCTCCCGCGCCGCCCACGCCTCCGCCTCCTTCACGTACCCGCGGCGCAGGTCCCGGGCCCACTCGTGCCTCTCCAGGTTGGCGCGCATGACCGCCAGCCTGGCGTCGTCATAGAACGTGCGCGCGGTCTTGGCGTGAGTCACCATGGGGGTCACCAGGGAACACGTGATGAGGGGCAACAGCCATAGCCTGTGCACGGCGATCACTCCCGAGGCTCGTCGGTGACGGGCGTCGTAGACTGCAAGCAGCGCGGCGCAAGCTCCGACACGCCCCGCGTCCATTGCCACCGGCGTCACCGGCCGGCCGAACGCGCCCGGGTCAGCGCCCGAGGTTCCGGCGGCCGGCATCGCCGCCCTTGGGTCACGGGTTCGCCGTGGGGGGCGGCCCCCGCGGGTGGGTCGCCCGCTCCAGCGATGATGAGGGGCAGCCGGCCGCGAACGGGAAGCCGGAACAGGGCGACGAAGACATGGGTTGCAGTTGTCAGGGCGGAGAGCGCCGTCCAGGTGGTCACAACGCGCGCCGGACAGGCTTCTTCCTCCGTCCTGCGGCGCAGTCCTGCCCGGGGCGGACAGCCACGGCAGGCTGAGAAGCAGTTCGAGGGCCCGGCGGAGGGTTTCGGCGAGGGAGAGCTGGGCGACGATAGGGTCAGGCAAGCCGCTGAGGACGCGCTCGCGGTCGCGGCTGCGCTGGCATGCGTCGGAGACATCCGGTTCGGCGTCCCTGGGAGCCTGCCCTGGCAGCGTCTCCGCCCGACGCCAGGCCCCCGGAGCGCTGGCCGGGCCCCGCGCCCAGCTAGAAGGAGTCGTCCGGAAGGGCCGCGCGGAGAGCCTCGAGCAGTTCCTCCTCGGCAAAAGGCTTCCGCAGGAAGGCGATTGCTCCGCGCCGCAGTCCGACCTCCTCAGGATCGGCGCCCTCGTGCCCGGTGATCAGGATGATGGGGAGGCAATGCCCGGTATCCGCCAGGGCCTGCTGTAGCTCAATGCCAGTCATGCCGGGCATCTGCACGTCAACGATCAGGCAAGACGGCTCCCAGGACGTCTGGTCCAGGAAGTCGGAAGCCGAGCCGTAGGTGGCGGTCTCCAGGCCCACCGAGGACAAGAGGCGCGCGACCGCAACACGGACGGCCGGGTCGTCGTCAATCACCGCCACGATGGATGGGGTCACTGCTCACCCTCTCCAGGGCAGGGCGCGAGATGCCACTGCGATGATAGGCGTCTCGGACGGTGGTGTATATGGGACGTTAGGGCTATAGGGCGTCGCGCGGAGTGGGGCGACCTGCAGGAGAGGGTCAGCGTCTACTCCGGCGGGTCCAGGAGGGGCAGGCGCAACTCAAAGCGCGAACCGCTCCCATCCCGCGACGTGGCGCTGAGGCTGCCACCGTGGGCGGCGGCGATGGAGCGGCTGATGGACAGGCCCAGCCCCAGTCCGCCTGGTTTGGTGGTCACAAAGGGGTCAAAGACGCTCTCGGGACGGCTGGAGGGCAGGCCATGGCCCGTGTCCTCCACTGCCGACACGGCCATGTCGCCGTCCCGGTAGCAGTGGACGGACACACGCCGCGAACCGGCTGGCTGGTCGCCTACCGCGTCGAACGCGTTCATCACCAGGTTCACTACGACCTGCTGGATCTGCACGCGGTCCCCCGCGATGACGGCCGGCACTGCCGACGGCACGATATGCAAATCGACGCGACGAGCAACGGCCTCGCTGGCGAGAACCTCAGCCACTTCGCCGACAGCGGCACACAAATCCACCGGCTCGGTCCGCGGCACACTCCGCCGCAGCTGACTGCGCATGTGGGCGATGATGTTCCCCGCCCGTAGCGCCTCATTGGTGACGTCGGTGAGGATAGTCAGGAGGTTCTCGAGGTCGGGGTTCTCGCGCGCCAGGAACCGTGCCGCCGCACGCGTGTTGCTGATGATGGCGGTCAGCGGCTGGTTGAGCTCATGGGCGAAGGCGGCCGCCAGTTCGCCAGTGGCCAGCACGCGCGCCACATGGGCGAGACGGTCGCGCAGTTCACGAGCCGCGGCCTCAGTCCGTTGTCGCTCGATGGCCTTGCCGATGAGGTCCGCCACCACCCTCACGCGGCGGATCAGCGCCTCCGGCCAGGCACGGCCGCGCTCGATCGTCTCGAAGCCCAGCATGTGGCTCACCTGGCCATCCACCCTGATCGGGAGGCACAACCGTGCTCCCCCGCGCTCATGGAGAGCAGGGCCCTCGGCGGCGCTCTCATCAGGCTGGTAGCCCCCCGTCGAGGTGGCGACCGCCTCACCGGCCAGCAGGCGGGCGATGCGCCAGTGTGCCGAGTCAGTGGACGGGAAGCCATCTGGCAACGGCGTGAGGTCGGGGCGCAGGCACAGAACGTGGTCGAGAGTGAGGTCACCGGTCGCTGCATCAAGGCGACCGATCACAGCCCGATCGCAGTCGAGCAGCCTGGCCATCCCGTCCAGGAGACCGTCAAGCGCCCTCTCCAGCTCCACCGGGGAGGTGCTGGCGAAGACGGTCGCCAGTTCGGTGACGACCTCCTCGAAGCGCAGGCGCTCGGCCAGAGCCTGATGGGCCTGACGGCGCGCCAGCATGCCACCAAATGGCACTGCGAGCAGCGAGAGCGTGTCCAGCCCGATGTCCTCCCACGCAGGCTGGCCGTTGGTCAAACCGCAGCTGAGGACGCCGATGAGTTCGCCGTTGCAGTGCAGGGGTACCAGCGCGTGGCTGCCTATCCAGTAAGGCGCCATGTGCTCGCGGTCGGTCTTGGCCTCGGGCGGGAAGTGGTCCAGACTCCCCAGCGCAACGGCCCGCCCCGCGGTCAACTGCTCCGCAAGCCACGGAGCTTGCCATCGGGCTATCCGCGGCGGCGAGGTCCCCTCGACCCCTGGCGCCACGTAGCAATGGACCAGGGTCAGACTGACTTCGGTCTCAAACTCGTACAGGCTCGCGCGGTCGGCACCCAGCACTTCGGCGGTGCGCTGTAGTGCCCCGTGCACCAGAGCATCGGTCTGCTCGAGCGGCGCTCCCGCGAAGCCCCGCGACAGTGCGGTAAGAAGCGTCTCGAAACGCTCGCGCCCTTCGCGGGCCGCCTCGGCCTCAAGCCTGTCCGTGATGTCATGGACGAGGCAGTAGACAACCCCGCCGCCCTCCATGACCATCGCAGGATACAGCTCCACGGTGCGCACGGTGCCGTCGTGCAAGCAGTGACGGGTGGTCAGGTGCGGATCGCCGCCGGCGTGGAGCTGGGCGAGGCTGTCGGCGAGGCAGAAGCCCTTCGTGGCTGACAGGTCCTCGAGCGTCAGCGTCCGCAACTCGTCCTCGGGGTAGCCGTAGAAGCTGGCGGCGGCGGGGTTGGCGTCCGCGATCTGGCCTCCGACGAGTTCCACGACGAGCACCGCCGCGTTGCCCCCGCCGAACGCCGACGCCGGAAGCCGGTCAGGCGCCCCGTCCACGCACCCGTTGCACAGCAGGACCGGGGCTGCCACGTCGGCGTATGCCTGGGCCAGCTCGGCGTCGCGCTCGTCGAAACCTCCGGGCTTGTTGGCAAGCCCCAGGGCGCCCACGATCGCCCCGCCGACCACGAGCGGCGCCCACAGGACGTTCTCCAGCGCGGAGCACTGGTCGGTCAGGGAGGAGGGCGCGTCGCGGCCGGTGGGTCGATTGGAGAGCCGGACCTGGGCTGTAGCCAGCGCCTCGGTCACCAGACCAGACAGGGGGAGCGGTATGCCGGGGCTCAGAATGCGGGGGTGGAGGTCCGAATCGAGGAGGACGATCACACTATCCGACGCCTGCTCGGCGCACGAAACCAGCCACCCGACGGCTGCGCCGGTGGCCCTGCGATAGGAGTTGAAGCCTCTCGCCAGTCCCTCCGCCAGATCTTCGTCGTGGGTGAGATCCGAGGTCATGCTCCCCTCCGCATCGGAACTCATGGCGACTGAGAACGCCGAACCAGCACTACACGCTGTAACCGAATGCCCGGAACGATTGGCAGCGCGCCGAAGCCTGGCAAGCGGCGCGCGCCCCCACCGGGGACCAGGGCTGGACCACGGCGCGGGGCGGAGAGGCCCCAAGGTCCTATACTCATCTGTTATTGGGAAATGTATTATAACGAAGAGGGTCGCGCATAGCAACACACATGGCGCCCCCGTTCGTTGTGCGTACGCCCGTGGTTGCCGGTCGACGCGTACGGACCAGCCCCACACGATGGTCGCAGCCGGGATGGCAGCGATCTGGCAGGGAGGTGCAGGATCAAATGCTTACGCGCAAAGTAGCGAGATGCATAGCGCTGGTCCTGGTGTTGCTGGCGGCTCTGAGCGTGGTCCAGGGCCAGGAGGAAGCGGGTGTCGGCGACCCCGGATGGCCCCGTCGCTTCGTTGGCTCTGCCGGCGAGCAGGTCGTCGTCTTCCAGCCGCAACTGCTCGCCTGGCCCAACTACCGTGCCGTGGACTTCCTGGTCGCAGTATCGGTCCAGCCCAAGGGGTCGTCTGAACCGTACGTGGGATCGGTCCGCATCACCGCCGACACCAGTGCCGACATTGACAGCCGCACGGTGCTGCTCACCAACCCCAAGCTGAGGGAAGCCAACTTCCCGAGTGCGGACCAGGAGACACTGGCCCGAATTGAGCAGAAGACCAAGTCCCTGATGAAGACCGGCGCCAAGACCATCTCCCTCGACCGGTTGCTGGCGGCCGCCGTGAAGCTTGAGGCGCCGGTAAAGGGTGTCGCCGTGAAGTACGACCCGCCGCCGATCTTCTACAGTGAACGGCCTGCTATCCTGGTCGTGACCGACGGCGATCCGGTTCTCTGCCCCATCGAGAAGACCGGCCTGATGGACGCCGTGAACACGAACTGGGACCTGTTCTACGAACAGGCGACCACGTCGTACTACCTGCGCTACGAGAGTAGCTGGCTGCGGGCGACTACCTTGGCGGGGCCCTGGCAGCCGGCCGAGAAGCTGCCGGTGGATCTGGGCAGGCTGCCAGATGATGACAACTGGAAAGACGTCAAGGGGAACGTGCCCGGCAAGCCGATCCCTGCGGCCCGGCTGCCGCAGGTGTTCACCAGCACGAAGCCGGCTGAGCTCCTGCTGATCAACGGGAGGCCGCAGTTCACGCCGATCACCGGTGTGGCCGGCCTCCTGTACGTGGCGAACACGGACTCCGACCTGTTCCTGTGTGGCCGGGATTCCCAGTACTACCTGCTGTGTGCGGGACGCTGGTTCAAGAGCCCGGACCCGGCGCAGGGCAAGTGGGAGGCGGTCAAGTCCTCGCTGCCACCTGAGTTCGCCCAGATCCCGCCGGACTCGCCCAAGGGGCGAGTCCGGGTCTCCGTGCCGGGCACCGAACAGGCCCGGGAAGCGGCCATCACGGCCCAGATTCCCCAGACGGCAACCGTGAAGATAGCGGACGTCGGGATGAAGGTGTCCTACAACGGTGAGCCACAATTCGCGCCCATCCAGGGCACGTCGGTTCAGTATGCCACCAACACCCCGTACAGCGTGCTACGCGTTGCCGACAGGTACTACTGCTGCTTCCAGGGCGTATGGTTCGCCTCCAACACGCCCAGCGGCCCATGGGCGGTCACGGGCAGTGTGCCGGCCGAGGTCTACACCATCCCGCCCAGCGCGCCGGTCTACGAGGTAACGAACGTGACGGTGGTGGAGGACGACTCGGATAGGGGTGAGGTCACCTTCGCCTTCGCGGCCGGGCTGCTCCTGGGGGCCCTCGTCGCCGACGACGGCTGTGTCGTCTACGGCACTGGCTGGTACCACCCGCCTTACGTGTGGCTGCCGCCGCCGGCCTACTTCCGTTACCCGGTCTACTACCCCTGGCGGTTCACCTACGGGTCGGGCGTGTACTACAACCCCACCTACGGCATCTACCAGAGCCGGGGCAGGTACTACGGCCCCTATGGTGGCGCGGGATGGGGCGCCGCCTACAACCCCGCGACAGGGACCTACGCCCGCGGCGTGGCTGCCTATGGCCCGTACGCGTCGGGCGCCGCCGGGGCTGCGTACAACCCATACACCGGCGCCTACGCGCGAGGCGCAGCTCTGTCAGGCCCCAACGCCTCGGCGGCGTACATCAATGCCTACAACCCAAGCACGGGGCGCGGCGTCACCTCCTACAGTCGATCCAGCCCGTACGCCAGTTGGGGACAGACCGCGGTCACCAACGGCAATGAGTGGGCGAAGACCGGCTACTATCGGACGTCGCAGGGAGAGGTGCGTGGCTTTGAGACCTCCCGAGACACAAGCGGCGTGAGGTGGGACACCACCAAGGGCTCCGGCTTCGTAGTGGAGGGAGACAACAACACCTACGCCGGACACGACGGCAATGTCTACAAGCGAACCGACAATGGCTGGCAGAAGTGGGACGATGGGTCCTGGGACCCCGTCGAGCCACCCCTCAAGACGGGGGCGGGAACGGCAGGCAGAGCGCAGAACCGGGTGCTGCAGAGCGACATCGCCACCCAACTGCAGAGCGAGCACCAGGTGCGGACGTTGGGCCAGCAGCGCGCACGTGACTTCCAGGCATCGCGCCCGGGGGCGCGGGGGCAGGGCACGGCCTGGGGCGGCGGGCACCGGCAGGGCAGTGGAGGGACTCGCCCTGGTGGCGGAGCGGGCCGGGGCGGCCGCCGCTAGCCCGGGGTGTTCAGGACGACTGCTCCGAGCGCTGGTTCCGCCGCGGGGCGCGAGGGCGCTGCGACGGACGAGATGTGCTACGCCCTTGGGCCAGTTGTGCCGCGCAAGGCGGGGGCTCTATACTCAGCGCGAGGGTGGCTACCGCGGAGACCCGCACCGCGTCGGCACGTCGGGCGGCCGTCATTGGTCTCGTCGCCGGGACGTTGCCTGCGACGCATGTAGGCCGGGTAGGTGCGCAGGTTACTCACGCGACGACAGGCGCCTAAGGGTTGAGCTATGGTGGACGTTGAGGGTACGGTGTTCGTGGTTGATGATGACAAGGCCGTACGCCTTGCGCTGACGCGGCTGCTGAGCGCCGTAGGGTGGCAGGTGGAGGCCTTTGCGTCGGCGGAGCAGTTCCTCCTGTCCTCGCGCCCCAGGGTGCCCGCTTGTCTGGTGCTGGACCTCAGACTGCCGGGCTGCACCGGGCTGGAACTACAGAAGGCGCTGGGCGAGAGCGCTGCCAACATCCCCATTGTCTTCCTCACCGGCCATGGTGATATCCCCATCGCAGTGAGCGCGATGCGGGCCGGAGCAACGCACTTCCTCTTGAAACCTTTCACCGAGGACGAGCTGCTAGGTGCCGTCGAGGAGGCCCTGGCGCTGAGCAGCCAGCGGCAGGAGCGAGATGGAGAGGTCGCGGAAGTCCGGGATCGGGTCGCCTCCCTCACCCCCCGCCAGCTTCAGGTGATGCGCCTTGTCGCGCGGGGGATGCTCAACAAGCAGATCGCCACAACGCTCGGAATCGCCGAGAAGACCGTCAAGGTCCATCGGTCGCACATGATGCAGGCGATGCAGGTCTCTTCTGTGGCCGAACTGGTCCGCGCCCTGTCCAGGGCCGAGCCTGACGGCGCCCGGACAGCGGCCAGGGCGGGCTGAAGCAGGGGCAGACGGTGGTGCGATAGACAGCCTGAGGCGGGACCACGGGCCAGAGCGTTCGGAGGCTGAGTATGCGAAGGTACATCCAGGTCGCGACGCCCATGGTCCTTGCGGCCCTTCTCGCGCTGTCCATCGCTTCCGCCCAGGGGATCGACTTCCTGACGGCCGCGGGGCAGTCAGGGGCAGGGCAAGGCGGGGCCGCTGCCGGCAATGCCGCCGCTGCCCGCAAGGCCGACAAGACCGGGACCAACCCGGCCAACTTTCAGGACACCTTCGTATTGTGGAATGAGTACGTTGAGCTGGACGGCGGGTCCTACACCAACCAGACGGTCTTTGAGTATAAGGTGCCCCTGCAGAACAGCACCATGCAGGCTCGGCTCCGGATCCCGATGGTGACCTCCGACCTGTCGGGCGACACGGAGTTCGGCATTGGCGACATCAGTGCGCGCATCGTCAAGACGTTCGAGGTGACACGGGAGTACGCCCTGGTGGGGGGGCTGGAGTCGTGGTGGAACACCGCGCGGGAAGCCAGCCTGGGTCGCGGCAAGACCTCTCTGGGCCCCCTGCTCGTCTATGCGCGGTTCTACCCCCGCCAACACCTCATCTTCGCGCCCGCGTACCAGCAGAGGTTCAGCATTGCCGGTGACGACAGCCGGCCTGACATCAGCGAGGGGCTGCTCGACTTGTATCTGGTCAAGACGCTGGGCCGCGGTGAGCGCTGGCTATTGCTCGACCCCCAGTTCACCATCGACTACGAGAACGATGGTGAACTGGGGGGACTGGTCAAACTGACCTACGGCACAATGGTCAGCCCCGGGCACAGCTTCTACCTCCGCCCGGGCATCGGTTTCGGCGAGACGTCGGTAGACTGGAGCCTTGAGGCCGCATACCAGATCATCTGGTAGCTCTCGGCCCGACCGCCACCGACATACATGCACCTCTGTCGGTATGCCGCCGGTGGTTGTTGGGCTCCCCGCGGATCTGCAGCAACGCCGTCGGCGTTGCCGCAGACGACGGGACAAAGCAGTCCCCAGAGCTCCCCGGCGAGCCCGACTCGCACTTGTCCGTCGATGAGGCCTTCGGGCACTCTGGCTATCCTCCGCCGTGCCCTCCGTCGTCCTCCGCCTATCGGGCACGGTCGGCTTCGGCAAAGGCTTCCCCCGCGTCGTCCACCGTCTGGAACAGGTGCTCCTCGCCAATGCGCTCCGCCAGGCCGGTGAGCTGCAGCATCCGTCGGAACCGGCCTCGGGCCCGCGCTATGGCGAGGGTCTGGTCAGCGGCCACGAGTTCGCGTCGGACCTCTTCGAGGGTGTCGGATCCCGTCGTGTCGACCAGCACCATGGCGGAGGCGTCCAGCACGAACCACTTCAGCTCGGGATGCTCGCCCAGTACCCGCTCCACCCGGGACCTGAAGTAGGCCGCATTGAAGTAGACCAGCGGGGCCTCGAACCGGTAAGCCACGAGGCCCGGCGTGGGTGTCGCTTGCGGGAACTCAGCGAGGTCGACGTGGCCGCGCTGGCCCGGCAAGGTGCCTAGCACGGCGTCGCGGGGACGAGACGCCCGTGCCAGGACCCCGATGATGGACAGGATGACCGCTATCAGGACGCCGGGAGCCATCCCGACGGTGATCACCCCCAACGTCGTGATCACCGCCAGCCGGAACTCCGGCAGAGAGACTCGCCGGAACCAGCACATGGTCTCATACTCAAACAGCCGCCAGACGGCGGCGATGACGATGGCGGCAAGTGCCGCCGTGGGGAGATACGACAGCGGCCGGGTCGCAAACAAGAGTATGAGGGCCACCCCGACAGCCCCCACAAGTTGGGCCAACTGGGTTCTTCCGCCCGCGGTCTCGACCACCGCCGTGCGTGAGTCCGCGCCGCTCACAGCAAAGCCCTGGGACAGCCCGGCCGCTAGGTTGGCAGCGCCGATGCCGATGAACTCCCGGTTGGGGTCCACGGCATAGCCGCCCCGAATCGCGAAGCTGCGCGCTGTGAGGATCCCGCTGCTGAAGCTCAACAGGGCCACCCCCAGGGCCCCCGCCACGAGGGTCTGGAGGTCGGCAACCGGGACCTCCGGGAAGGCGAACGGAGGCAGGCCGGGCGGGACAACGCCGGTCACGGCGACCCCCGCGGCTTCCAGGTTCAGCAGGCGCGAGAAGACGATGCCCGCCACAACTACCACCAGCGGCATGGGCACCCGCGGCGCCAGACGCCTGCCCGCCGCCAGCAGCACCAGAGCCGCCATCCCCACCGCCAGTGTGGGCCAGTGCGTCTGACCGAGTCTGCGCAGAAGGTCGTATGCCAGGCGGAAGAACCCGCCCCCCGAGGCACTGTAGCCGAGCACCTTGCTCAGTTGCCCGGTGACGATGGTGATGGCGACGCCGTTGAGGTAGCCCACGAGCACCGGCTTGGCGAGGAAGTCGGCCACGAAGCCCACGCGCGCGAGGCCCGCCACGATGCTGATCGCGCCGACCATGAGCGACAGCATGGCCACCAGCGGCACCCGCTGCTGCAGATCCACAGCCAGTGGGGCCACGACGGCCCCTACCAGGGCCGCCGTGGCGGAGTCGGGGCCCACCACGAGCTGCCGTGACGACCCTACCAGCGAGTAGACGAACATCGGCAGGATGGTGGCGTAGAGGCCGATAACCGGCGGTACCCCCGCCAGTTGTGAGTACGCCAGCCCGATCGGCACCGCGACGGTCACTAGGGTGAGCCCGGCGACCACGTCACCGCGCAGCCAGGACCTGTCGTAGTGCCGTAGCGTACCCAGCAGCGGCACCCATGACGTCAACCTGGCGAGACCGACGCCTTGCTCTTGACAGTTGCTCGCTGGTGAGGCCATCGGGCAACCCTCCGGCTGGGGCTTGTACCTGTCAGGCGACGGTCTCTAGCCAGGCCGCCCATGCGACCATCAGGCCGTAGCCCACCGTACCGGCCACGAAGTAGGCGAAGCGGCCGTCGCTGCCCTGTGGCAGATCATCCTTGATGCTGTTGACGACTACCCCACCGGCGACCAGGCCGACGATGATTGTCAGCCAGTCTATGGACAGCGGTGCGGCCCTCGCCACCACGGCCCCGACCACGATGCAGGCCGCCATCAGCCAGCGGCCCACCCGCTGGAAGCCCCGGTCATAGTCACGGCGCATGCCCTCGTCAGTGACCACCAGGTGCAGCGCCAGGGCACCACAGTAGAGCGCAAGCCCGCCGAGGCCCCGCGCCCACTCCACCAGCAGGTAGCCCATCATCAGGTTGTAGGCCGCAAAACTGCTCAGGTGCAGCAAGACTGGCGGCCTCCCGGAGGCAAGGTCCTCAGCCCCGGTCGGCGCCAGCGAGGCTTGGCGCCGCGCCATGAGCTGCTCCAGCCCGTAGAACACTGTGAAGCCCAGCAGCGCGGCGGCGTAGACGCGGAACTGATGCACGGGCCACGCCGGCTCCCCCGCGGCCTCCAGGAAGATGCGTTGCTTGTCGCCCATCAGCGGCAGCAGATCCAGGAAGACATAGGCGACAGAGACGCCGGCAGCCAGTGACAGCCACCGGCGACGGTGATGGATTGCGCTAAGATTGAGCCGGCCGCTGAGCACATGCACCAGGGCCAGGACTAGAGCGCCGACGAGGTAGGCGACGTCCACGCGAGCGGCCTCCCTGCGGGCCTCACCCGGCCGCGCACGCTAGAACGGGCCGACCCGAACCGCGATGCCCAGGAACACCAGTAGCCCTAGCAGGGCGATGCAGCAGCCGATGACGAGGCTGACGGAGACCGGGCGGCGCAGCACATGCAGCCCGAGTTGCTCGTAGGCCTTGACGTGCTGACACAGAGCCGCCGTCAGACCCAGCGTGCCTATGGCGGCCAGAGCCAGGCCAACGTGGCGGGCGGCGTGAGGCCGGTCCGGCGGGGCCGGCATCCGCTCCTGCATCTGCTGCAGGAACCTGTAGATGGTGAAACCGAACGTGATCATGGAGAGCGCGGTGCGCACCCACGCGTCGAGGGTCCGTTCGAGGGCGAGTCGCGTTCTCATCACCGCCATCTCGGTGCTACTAAGGACCGGCCGGCCGTCGCCCTCATTGCGGCTCGTCTGATCAATCACGGCCGTTCTCTCCTCGCGGCGGGCTCTGGTCCTTCTGGCCACTGAGGCGAACTGACGGTACACGCGAGGCGATGCGGTTGGCGATGCCGCGGACCAGCGCATAGGGCAGCCCCATCATGCCCGCGCCCACGACGATCGCGGCTCCGGGGTAAACCTGGCCAAGGATCGGGTACTGTATGACCGCGTCCAGCACGGTGGCGAAGATGACCGCCTTGCCAATCCCGGCCCAGCCCCGGGAGGCCTGGCGCTTCCGGTCGGCAGGCACCATGACGATGTCGTAGATGAAGGGCGGCTCACCCGACCTGGCGTCGTGCACTCCGTCCCGGACTCCGAACAGCACGGCAAGAATCGGCTGGATGACGAAGCGAAGTGCGGCCGGCCCGGTCAGACGCAGCCCCATGTCAGTCCAGAAGTCGGCAGAGAACAGATACACTGGCCTCACTCCTGTGGGCGAGCCCCCGCCTAGCTGTTGATGCGCCGTCTAAAGGCGCCCCTGCCTTGCGCCTGGGCCGTGCTCGCGGCACGGTGGTCCGGGCCCAGGATCAGAGCAGCAGCCCGACCAGCCCTCGGAAGATCTCTCGTGCAGGCAGGAGCAGGAAGACGACCGGCACGAACGGCAACGCAGCCCCTCCCACCAGAATCAGCAGGTGCTTGGTCCTGAACACCGTCGTCCGCATGTTGTAGACAAGCTGGGCCACCGAGTTGAGATCCGTACGGGCCGAGAAGTCATTTTGGGCCAGAGACTCGGCGTTGCCGGCGTCCGGAAGCAGCCAGCGCGCCTCGAAAGCGTGCCCCTGTTGGCACACCAGGGCGCCGTAGGCGGAGATGCCGGCGAGCTTGGCCCGCGCCAGGCACGGGCTGAACAGCAGCAGCGGCCCGGCGAAGATGACAAGTGTGCCGAGCAGAGCGCCCAAGAGTTGCAGGCGGAGATCAGCAATCCCGGCGCCTGTGGCCAGGATGCGGGTCGCGAAATGGCCGGCCAGACTGGCCAGCATCCCGGCCCCGGCAAAGGCAAATACCGTCAGCGAGATATTCAGGAAGTCCAACCCCCCGGCGCCATCGGGGTGCGAGGGCATGATCCGCAGGTGCAAACGGCTGACCCGCCAGCAGAACCGCCACCACAGAAGCAGCCGCCAGAGCCAGCGCAGTGACACCAGTGTGGACAGGGGGAGGGCCACGGTCACCGCCCACCACCCTGGCAGAGACAGTACGCCGCGGCCCTCGGCGAAGACCCACTGCAGACCGCTGTGCGCTGCTCCCTCATACACCAGGAACGTCGACTGAGCGAAGGCCAGGACCACGATGACCAGTTCGGCGGCCGTTGACGCGGCCAGCCGCGCGGTGGCGGCGATCGCCTGGTCGAAACGCGCAGTCTCGTCGGGTCCAAGCAGACCGGCCGACCGGAAGCAGCCATCCACCCATGCCAGGTGGCGGTCGAAACTCGTTTGCACGGCGATGAGCACTGGCATCCCGATCAGCAGACGCCCGGTCATCCCCCAGTCGGACAGCACCGTCGCCCCGGCGACCGCCCCGTAGGCTTTGCCCGCCACGAGCGACAGGACCACGAGCGGCAACCAGGCCAGCGCTATCAGCGCGAGCCACAGCCGCGGGTGTCCGGGACGGCCGGGGCCCGTCAGACGGGCGCGCCGGGCCAGACCAGAGAGCGGCCCATGCTCAAACAGTGCGAAGTGGCGTGCTGAAGACCCATGCCTCGCGCTCATGTTGTGCACTCGGAAGACAGGAATCCCGAGGGGCGGCTCTCGCCGCCTCGGTGCCGCCCGCCCGGCCGTCACAGCCGTTAGCTGAGAGTCTACCGGGCGAGTAAGGGAGCGTCTATGGGACCTAGGGCTAGCCCGCGGCTGCGGGGCGGCGAGGGGGCTAGGCCGAAGGTCTCATGGCGTATGCATCCCTCGTTCGCTACTATCAGGCTGGCCTGTGACGAACGCCGTGTCACCATCTCCGCCGCGCCTGAGGGAGACCGAATGGCCGCCATGCCCCAGACCACTCGCCCACCGTCTTTCCACCTGATGGCCAAGCCTGCCGGGGCCGCCTGCAACCTCAACTGCGCCTACTGCTTCTTCCTCAAGAAGTCCGCGCTCTATCCCGACGGACCGGCTCGGATGTCGGACGCGGTGCTGGAGAGCTATCTGCGTCAGACGATCCAGGCTCAGCAGGTACCCCTCGTCACGATCGCCTGGCAGGGCGGGGAGCCGACGCTGATGGGCCTCGACTTCTACCGCCGGTCTGTGGAGATCGAGAAGCGCTACCTGAAGCCCGGCACGACGGTCGAGCGCACGTTGCAGACCAACGGGGTCTTGCTGGATGAGGAGTGGTGCAGGTTCCTGCACGAGCACAGCTACCTGGTCGGCCTCAGTCTCGATGGCCCGCGAGAGCTCCACGACGTCTACCGCCGTGACAAGGCCGGCAAGCCAACCTTCGAGCGTGTGCTGCGTGCCGCACGGCTGATGCAGGAGCATGGCGTGGAGTTCAACGTCCTTTGCACCGTCAACGCTCAGAACGGGTCGCATCCCCTGAAGGTCTACCGGTTCTTCCGCGATGAGCTGAACGCGCGCTATCTGCAGTTCATCCCCATTGTTGAGCGCAACAACGCCAACGGCTTCCAGCAGGGAGACCGGGTGACTGACCGCTCGGTCCGCCCCCGGCAGTGGGGCCGCTTTCTGATCGATATCTTCGACGAGTGGGTGCGGCGCGACGTAGGTGAGATGTTCGTCCTCAACTTCGATGGCCCGCTGGCCAACTGGCTCGGCTCGCCTTCGACGTGCGTCTTCCGGCCGACGTGCGGCCAGGGAATGGCCCTGGAGCGCAATGGCGATCTGTACTGCTGTGACCACTACGTGGAGCCGGACTACCTGTTGGGCAACATCCTGGAGACACCGCTGGTGGAGCTGGTGTCCTCCGCCCGGCAGTTCCGCTTCGGTCAGGCCAAGCGAGACACGCTACCACGCTACTGCCGGCAGTGCGAGGTGCTGTTCGCCTGCAACGGGGAGTGCCCCAAGAACCGCCTCGCGCGGACGCCCGAGGGCGAGCCCGGCCTGA
The DNA here is from genome assembly GCA_021372615.1 of bacterium. Taxonomy (NCBI): domain Bacteria; species bacterium. The sequence goes on from JAJFUB010000169.1 coordinate 48,984, forward strand.
ACTATCTGTGTGCCGGCTACAAGGCCTTCTTCAGGCACGTGGACCAGCCGATGAGGCTGATGGCGCAGTTGCTGCGGCGAGGTCGCGAGGCCAGGGAGGTGATGGGACTGCTCAGACAGGCTCAGCATGGCCATCAGGCTGCCGAGTGCCTTCCGTAGCACCCCGTGCCGGCGTGGCAGCGGGAGCTGACGTCAGCGCTACGACAGCAGAATGTGATGCCCGAACCAGGCGGCCCCTGCCAAAGGAGCCTGGCCGGGCGCCGCCGGGTCCGGCGCGCTTGGCAGAGTCCCCGGACCCACGAGGAGGGCTACTCTATGGCAGACGCAAAGAAGCCGAACATCCTGATCATCTGGGGTGACGACATCGGGTGGTTCAACGTCAGTGCCTACAACCTGGGCATTATGGGCTACCGGACCCCCAACATCGATCGCATCGCCCAGGAAGGGATGCTCTTCACCGACTGGTACGGGCAGCAGAGCTGCACGGCCGGGCGCGCGGCCTTCATCACAGGGCAGCAGCCGATCCGTACCGGCCTGACCAAGGTAGGCCTGCCCGGGGCGGAACAGGGCATCCAGCGGGAAGACCCCACCATCGCCGAGCTGCTCAAGCCACACGGGTACGTCTGCGGCCAGTTCGGCAAGAACCACCTGGGGGACCGTGACGAGTTCCTGCCGACGGTCCACGGCTTCGACGAGTTCTTCGGTAACCTCTATCACCTCAACGCCGAGGAAGAGCCCGAACTGCCGGACTACCCCAAGGACCCGAGGTTCAAAGAGCGGTTCGGCCCGCGCGGCGTCCTGCGCTCGTGGGCCCAGCCGGATGGGACACAGAAGATCGAGAACACCGGCCCCCTGACCAGGAAGCGGATGGAGACCTTCGATGAGGAGGTGACGGAGGCCGCGCTGGACTTCATCGAGCGCCAGGCCAAGGCGGATCAGCCCTTCTTCTGCTGGTGGAACTCGACCAAGATGCATGTTTGGACACACCTGAAGGAGAGTGCCCTCGGCGTGACGGGCGTCGGCCTCTACCCGGACGGGATGGTGGAGCACGACAAGCACGTCGGGCAACTGCTGGACAAGCTGGACGAGCTGGGCATCGCGGACAACACCATCGTGATGTACTCGACCGACAACGGCGCCGAGGTTCTCAGTTGGCCCGACGGGGGCGCCACGCCCTTCCGCGGGGAGAAGGGCAGCAACTGGGAGGGCGGCTGGCGGGTCCCCTGCGCCATCCGCTGGCCGGGAGTCATCAAGCCCGGCAGCATCAGCAACGAGATCTTCTGTCACCAGGACATGCTGCCGACCCTGCTCGCAGCCGCGGGCGATCCGGATGTTGTGGAGAAGCTCAAGCAGGGCCATCAGGTCGGTGACATGACCTACCGCGTCCACATTGACGGCTACAACATGATGCCCTTCCTGTCGGGCGAAGTGGAGGAGAACCCGCGCAAGGGGTTCCTCTACTGGAGTGACGATGGCGACTTGCTGGCGCTGCGGGTGGGATCGTACAAGACCCACTTCCTCGAACAGCGGGCCGACGGCGTTCAAGCCTGGGGCGAACCCTTCGTCCATCTGCGAGCGCCGAAGCTGATGCACCTCCGTAGTGACCCCTTTGAGCGGATTGACGTGGCCTGTCAGACGCTCGGCCAGCGCTGGGCTATCGATCACCTGTGGGTCTTCATCCCCGCCCAGGCGATCGTGATGAAGTTCCTTGAGACTCTGCAGGAGTTCCCGCCCCGCCAGAGGCCGGCGAGCTGGACCGTCGACGAGATCGTCCAGAAGCTGACCCAGGGGGCTCGCACCAACGGCTAGTGTTGTGTCCCGCGATTGGCTATGTGGTCCCAGTAGCGCGGGCAGGCGAGCCGCCTGCCCTACTGCACAGCCCCTAGCCATCACCGGGACAGCACACTAGGACCAGATCCGGGATGGTGCCGGCAGACCCGCCAGGGGCATCGCCAGCGCCATCCCGCCAACACGAAGTTGAAGGGAGATATCTGCATGGCCGCCCAACCCAACATCGTCGTGATCTGGGGCGACGACATTGGCCAGAGCAACCTGAGTTGCTACACGCGAGGACTGATGGGCTACCAGACGCCCAACATCGACCGCCTTGCCAACGAGGGCATGCTATTCACGGACTACTACGGGCAGCAGAGCTGCACCGCGGGCCGAGCCGCCTTCATCACCGGGCAGACTCCGTTCCGCACCGGTCTCACCAAGGTGGGGGTGCCAGGCGCCGACATGGGCCTGCGGCCCGAAGACCCGACGCTCGCCGAGCTGCTCAAGCCGCACGGCTACGCCACAGCGCAGTTCGGCAAGAACCACTTCGGTGACCGCGACGAGTATCTGCCGACCAACCACGGCTTTGACGAGTTCTACGGGAACCTCTATCACCTCAACGCCGAGGAAGAGCCGGAGTTGCGGGACTGGCCGCCGGACGCCCAGTTCCCGAACTTCCGTAAGGTCTACGCCCCACGCGGCGTGCTGCACTGCTTCTCCGATGGCGGGATCGAGGACACCGGTCCGCTGACCAAAAAGCGCATGGAGACGATCGACGACGATGTGGCCGAGCGGTCGGCGAACTGGATCGAGGCACAGGCTCAGGCCGGGGTGCCTTTCTTCGTCTGGGTCAACTTCACCCACATGCATCTGCGCACCCACGCCAAGCCTGAGAGCCTCGGACAGTCCGGGCTCTGGCAGTCGGAGTACCACGATGTGATGATCGACCACGACAGGAACGTCGGCACGGTCCTGGACAAGCTCGACGAGCTTGGCATCGCCGACAACACGATCGTGTTCTACAGCACGGACAACGGCCCGCACATGAACTCCTGGCCCGACGGCGGCATGACGCCCTTCCGTAGTGAGAAGAACAGCAACTGGGAGGGGGCCTTCCGCGTCCCCGCGCTGGTGCGGTGGCCCGGCAAGATCAAGGCCGGGTCGGTCTGCAACGACATCATGGCCCATCAGGACTGGGTCACGACCCTGCTGGCTGCTGTCGGCGAGGCCGACATCAACGAGAAGCTGCAGAAGGGCCATGAGGCGAACGGCAAGACCTTCAAGGTCCACCTCGATGGCTACAACTTCCTGCCCTATCTGCTGGGTGAGGCGCCGCACGGACCGCGGCAGGGGTTCATCTACTTCTCCGACGACGGTGAACTCGTTGCCGTGCGCTTCCACAACTGGAAGGTCGTGTTTGCTGAACAGCGCCGGACGGGGACCCTGGCCATCTGGGGTGAGCCGTTCATCCCGCTGCGCTTCCCCAAGCTGTTCAACCTCCGTTGCGACCCATACGAGCGGGCCGACATCACCTCCAACACCTACTACGACTGGCTGCTGGACCACATCTTCCTGCTGGCCGCAGCGGCCGTCATCGTGGAGGAGTTCGTCAAGACTTGCGAGGCGTTCCCGCCGCGCCAGAAGCCGGGGACCTTCACGGTCGATCAGATACTCCAGCAGCTGCAGAACCCGCACGCCGGCGCAAGCTGAGCGGCGTCGCCAGTACGCGGCGCGCCTACCTCGCCCCGCGAGCCGGTGTTGCTTCCGGGACAGAGCGCGAGTGCCCGCCCCACATCAGGGGCGGGCGCTCTTCTTGCAGGTCGCCATGGTGGGCTACTTCAACTCGTCCGGCCTGTCTCCCGCCTTCGGCGGGCGCTTGGCCTCCCGCAGCGCAGCAATGGACTGGGGGTCCGGCCTCCCCCCAGGGTTCATCCCGCGATGGACGTGCCGCCACGCATGGTTGTACTGCCCCCGTCGGTAGGCCACCTCGACCAGGGCGAGGTGGACCTGGGCGTTGTGGGGGCTGAGCGCGGCCGCTCGGCTCAGGTTGGTCGAGGCGTCGCGGGCGTTGGCGGTGGGGTGAGGCTCGCGCCCCAGTCCGTCTGCGGCTGCTGCTCAAGCACCGTGAGGGCGCGCACCAACTCGGCGACCGAGTTGACCTGCATGAGCTGCATCAGCTTCGCCCGATGCACCTTCACAGTCTTCTCCGTGATGCCCAGAGCCGTACCGATCTGCTTGTTCAGCAGTCCCTGCGCGACCAGGTGCATCACCTGACGTTGGCGCCGACTGAGCCGAGCCGCCCGGGCGCGGATGTCCGCCGCGTCCCTGGCCCGGCGTCGCCGCTGCCGGCTCACTGCGAGGCACTCGACGACGGCGTCCAGCAACTCGGCATCGCCGAAGGGCTTGGGCAGGAGGTTGATGGCGCCGCCCCTCAGCGCGCGCACGACCGTAGGGACGTCCGCATGGCCGGTGATGAAGACGATGGGGATGCTGTTGCCCCTCTCGATCAGAGCCTCCTGCAACTCCGTACCCGTCGCGCCCGGCAGGGCTACATCCAACACCAGGCACGATGGACCATCGGGGGACTGAGCCTGCAGGAACTCCTCGGCGGACGCAAAGGCCTCCGTACGCAGGCCGGCCGAGGCCAGCAGCCTTGTCAGGGCGCGACGTACGGATGCTTCGTCGTCAACAACGTAGACCACGGCCTCAGGGTCTATCATGGTCGTGTGCCCCCCTCTGCGGGCGCGCCAGGTGGCCCGCGAGCGCTAGGGTGCTGACGATACGCCTTCGGACGTTCGCTGGCCGGAGGCCGACTCCCTGCCTACAGCGGGGCGGGCCGCACCTGTCCTGGGGAGGTAGCACACGAGGACAGGGGCGCGGAGGCCGACCTCCGCGCCCCTGCTTCTACCGGTTCGATGGCGTCTAGGCTACCAGCCGTAGATGACCGAGAAGGTTGGCCCCTTGCTCTGGTAGTCCAGCGTCGCATCTCTGTCGCCCAGATCATCGTTCCTGAGGCCGAACCAGCCGTACCCGGCTGTGACAGAGAAATGCTGATCGATCGTGTACACGAGGCTCGGCAGGGCGTGCCACGTCGCTTCCGAACCGATCCCGAAACCGCCGTAGTCGCCCTTCGCGATGAAGGCCCACCGCCTGTCCAACGGGATGACCGCCGTGACACCGACAAACGGCTCGACCCAGCTCTCCGAGAAGCCTCCCGAGTGACTCACCGCCGCATAGTCCACGTCTACGTCGAGGTCCAGCGTAGTCACACGGGCGCCGATGCTGCCGTTGATCAAGGTGGGGGGACCGGGCTTGGAGGTGAGGGGCCCTGCCCACAGGTTGCGATCCCAGCCGACCTCATACAAGTTCTGCGTGAAGCTGACGGCGAGGTGCACCGGACTGGCAGCGCCAGCCGGCTGCGTCGTGCCTGAGTCCTCGAGGTTCAGGAGACAGATGTTGAGGAAATAGGTGTCTTTCCCCTTGCTTGCGGAGGCGTTCAGGTTGAGGCCCGTGGCGTGCTCAACGACGTCGCTCGCGTCGATCTCGAACGGGAGCTCGAAGCCCCCGACGATCCACTCCCCGGTCAGGTCGCCCAACATGCCGCCAGTGCCAACGCGCCATCGCCATTCATCCTGGCCCTGCGCGCTGGCCGCCGAGCAGACGACCAACCCGGCGATCAGTGCGGCCACTGCTGCGATGCCCAGTCGACTTCCCATAGTGTTCCTCCTAGGACCGACATGGTTTGTTGCGACCGAGGACGCTGGCTGCTCCCTGGCCACACGAATACCCGAGCCTCCGCCTCACGGCGACACCATCGCGGCCCGCGCGCCGGGAGGGGCCACCGGTTCCGTCCACATGCCCCGAGCGCGGCGACCGTCGAGTAACGTGCCAACGACCCGCAACACGTGCCCCGGGCTCGCGTCAGGCGACACCCACTGGCAGGATGGTATCGCCCCGACGCACCGACGAGCAATGGGACCTTGGTCCACTCGGCAGCCACACGCTCACCATCCCCAGGTGAGGGCCTGGAACGCGCACCCTCGCTTCCTGATCTTCCCGGTCGCACATGACCTAACGTCCCATTGCTGCGTCCGGGCGTCCGACCTATGCTGGTCTCGCTGGCGCAGGGCCTGCGCGGCAGTCGTAGACGATGGAGGCGAACTGATGCGACCGACAGTGGTCTGGTTTGGCCTGTTGGCAGTGCTGCTCAGCCCGTTCGCGGCGCTCTCGGCGCCGACAACCATCGCCGATGGAACGCCCATCGTCCTGCAGCTCCCCACGTCTCTGACGTCCGGTGTCCCCAAGGTCGGCACACCCGTGCCGCTCATCGTGCGCGACACCGTCCACGACGCCTCCGGTCAGATGCTGGTGGGTAACGGCGCTGTCGCGTCCGCAACGGTCACGCTATCGAGGGGAGCGAAGCGGCTGTTGCAGCCGGGCGCACTGGACTTCATCGTCAAGTACGTGTCTGCAGTGGATGGCACGAGGCTGATCGTGCGGGGCATGCAGCACAAGGTCGGCACGACGGTGCGGCCGGCCGCCCGCATGGGGATCGCGTTCTTCCTCAAGCCCCTCATGCTGGCTAAAGGGAAGAACGTGACAATCCCCGCAGGCCTGCAGTTCCCCGTGTATGTAGACGGCGACCAGAAGCTCGAAGGGGCCTCCGCTCCGGATGCCCCCCTCCCCCTGGTCACGACCGACCTCGTGAGCCTGTGTGCGGGTTCAGACAACGTCACATACAGCTTCACCCTGACCAACCCAAACAGCGCCCACGGGCTGCGCGGCGCCGCGGTAACCGCTGCGGTGCTCGATGCCAGTGGGGCGGTGATCGGTACCAGTGCCAGCCTCGACCCCGGCGACCCGCAGCAAGTGATCTGCGCGCTGCAGCCAGGCCAGACCCGGACATATGTCAGGCGGGTCGGTTTCCAGGGGACTTACGGGGGAACCCAGGTCCACATCGCGCAGCCATGGGAGAAGTGGACCGAGCCCCAGGCTCCGCCGGCCGGAGTCCGGGTGCTCTATTCGGAGTGGCAGGGCGCGAGCGCCATCAAGGGCATGGTCCGCAACGAACAGCAGACCGCACTCCGGAACGTCCAGATCATGGTGACGGTGCGCCAGAAGGGCGCCATCGGCGCGATGGGTCTGGCGACCCTCGACCGCCTCGACGCCGCCACCAACCGCGACTTCCGGGTTGACCTGGTTGGCTCTACGGAGCCCGGCGGACCGTACGACATCACAGTTGAGGCGCAGCCCGTACCACCGAAACCGTGATCGCTCGCAGTGGCAGCACAGACGAGGCGGCCGGCGCCGGAACTCCTGGTGGGATCTGCTCTTGAGTACGCCCCGGTTCTCCAGGCTGATCATGCAGGCGTGCACGCAGCCTCGGCCGCAGCGCACGGCGCTGAGAGACCTCACCGCGGATGGCACAGACACGGGGGCTGGGGCAAGCGACCGACAGTGACACGGCGTCTGGCGCCGCTCTGAGGCACCGCTGCTCGCGCCGAGAGCGAGGGCCGGTGTGTATCTCACGAAGCGTCGCGCACGACACCCAGGACCTGTCTCTCCTAGTGCGCAGACTTGTGCACGTCAGTACTACCCCTCGTCCGCCACGTCCTCGGGGAACGTCCCGCCCCATACGTAGTACCCGCGCCGCTGCCCCTGTGTGCGAGCCCAGCGCGAGAACGAGGCGGGGCTCGAGAACCCCAGCGTCGCAGCGATCTGGTACTGTCGCAGGCCGGCGTACACCAGCTCATGCACGCGCCGCCACCGGCACTCATCCAGGTAGTCCTGCACCGTGCGGCCCGTCCAATGGCGGAACAGCCGCATGAAGTGCGACTTGCTGTAGCCCGACACCCGGGCCAGCTCGGCGGGCGTGAGCTTCGCTCCGCCCGTCTCCTCCATCATCTCCTGGACCATCCGCACGATTCGCTGCTGCACCCGGCCCTCGGGGAAGCGGTCCGACTCGTCCCCCTGGCTGATGAGCGCCGCGACGAGCAGTTGCACCCCGGCGTGCAGTTGCATGCTCCGCACATCCGTCCGCCGGGCTCCGGCTTCGAGCAGGTCCACCACCGGGTTGGCGACCATGAGCCCGCTGTCCTCGGCCATGACCAGGTGCCCCATCGTCTTGCGACCCCGGGGCAGGTCCGGCCGGAACTGCGTCACCCGCGCCACGAACTTCCGCCCCATCAGCACGATCCACAGCATCTCCGTCTCCTGCCCCCACTCCGGCATCTCCAGGTCGTGGGTCTCGTTCGGGCCAAAGCAGAAGATCGTCCCGGAGGTGTACGGGTAGACCCGCCCCTCGTAACCCATCAGCCCACACCCCCTCAGCACCACCATGACCTCCGTGTGGCTGTGGCTATGCGAGTGGTCGGCCATCCAGCGCTTGTGCCGACGGTCCTCCACCCACTCCACCTCGCGGGGAATCTGCCGCGACACGAGGCGCCAGCGGCGCCAGTCCAGCAGGATGTCGAGCATCGCGGGGGTGAAAAAGCGGTTTCTTCTCATTTCGACCCCGAAATAGCAACATTGGTTAACTTCAGTCGCATCGGTATATTGGCTTTTCGGGGCGGATTTCCTACCATGTCCTCAGCCCGATCCGGGCCAATGCCATTCGGAGGCCAAGCCCATGCCTGCGCCCCTCGCCCTCACCGGCGGCAGCCCCGCCGTCACCCTCAAGCCCCAGCCCTGGCCCCTCATCGGCGATCAGGAGGTCCAGTGGATGGAGGAGGTCGTCCGCTCCGGCAAGTGGAGCTGGATGGGCCCCCACGAGACCGCCTTCACCGAGGAGTTCCGCCAGTTCCTGGGCGCCAACTACGCCATGTGCGTATCCAACGGCACCGTCTCGATCCAGTGCGCCCTGCAGGCGGTCGGCGTGGAGCCGGGCGATGAGGTCATCGTCCCGGGCCTGACATGGGTCGCCACCGCCCAGGCCGCCCTGGACATCGGCGCCCAGGTGGTGCTGGTGGACATTGACCCCGAGACGCTGTGTCTGGACCCGCAGGCCGTCGCCGCGGCCCTCACCCCCCGGACGAAGGCGATCATCCCCGTCCAGCTCTACGGCTGCATGTGCGACATGGACGCCCTGGGCGAGCTGGCCCGCAAGCATGACCTGAAGATCGTCGAGGACGTCGCTCACCAACACGGGAGCCAGTGGCGGGGCGTCGGCGCCGGGGCCCTGGGCGACGCCGGGAGCTTCTCCTTCCAGCAGTCGAAGGTCCTCACCAGCGGCGAGGGCGGGTTCGTCACCTGCCGGGACGAGGAGGCCTTCCAGGTCGCCTTCGCGCTCAAACAGGTCGGCTGGACGCCCCCGCCGGACATGAAGCCGGCCGGGCATTACGGCCACAACTACCGCATCACCGAGATGCAGTGCGTGCTGCTGCGGGGCGGCCTGTCGCGCCTGCAGGCCCAGACCGAGCAGCGGGACGCCAACGTCCAGGCCCTCGCCGCCGGGCTGCAGGCCCTCGGGGGACCGCTCCGGGCTGCCCGCCGCGACCCGCGCGTCACCCGCCAGGCCTACTACGCCATGACCATGGTCTTCGACCCCGCGCCGGCCGAGGGCGTCACCCGCAGCCAGTACCTGCAGGCCCTAGCCGCCGAGGGCTTCTACGCCGGCGAGACGTACGACCCAGTCTACCGCAACCCGCTGCTCAACCTGTACGACCGCACCAGCCCGATCCCGTACCGCCAGGACGTGCCGCAGGACTACGCGAGCCTGCGCCTGCCCGGCTGCGAGCAGGCCAAGTGTGAGACAGCGGTCGTGATGAGCCACACGCAGCTTCTAGCCGAGCAGGCGTTCGTCGGGCAGTTGCTCGAGGCGGTGGGGAAGGTGAACGGGCAGCTCGAGGCGGTCAGGAAGCACTTCGCCAGCCAGTAGGGCAGTCTGTGCTGTCGTGTATGCGAGCGGTCACCGACCGCGATCTGGCCGGACAGGTCGCGGCTGGCGACCGCTCGCAGAGGTTCCGCGCCGCTTCGCTTGGGCAGGTGGTGGTTGCGTGGCGCCCGGTCTTGGGTATAATACCTGTGCGCCCCTTGCGGGGCGCTATTATTGTGAGAGGTGACAGCATGACCAGACGTGGCTTCACGCTGATTGAATTGCTGGTTGTGATCGCGATCATTGCTATCCTGGCAGCCATTCTCTTTCCCGTATTCGCCAAGGCGCGCGAGAAGGCCCGGCAGTCGAGCTGCCAGTCGAACCTCAAGCAGATCGGCATCGCCTGGCTGATGTACATCCAGGACTACGACGAGACCTGTCCGCCACTGTACATCCCCACTCCCGGCTACTCGGGCAACTACCTGCATGTGCCCGAGCTGCTGTACCCGTACCAGAAGAACGCGCAGATCTGGCGCTGCCCGAGCGAGTCGGCCTCGTACCAGACCTTCGACAACAGCATCCAGTGCACGTACGGCTACAACCAGAGCCGCTTCGCCGGCAAGACGGACTTCGACTCCGGCACCATCGGCCTGGCGGCGCTGGAGGACCCGGTGGGCACGATCATCTTCATTGATGACACCAATCTGTACGCGGGCCCGTACAGCCCGGCGGTCGCCGCCGGCTACAACCCGGCGCAGGGCGTGCTCAACAGCGAGAGTGACACGACCGGCACCCGCGCCAAGTCGCGGCACAACGAGATGTACAACATCGCCTTCGCGGACGGCCACGTGAAGTCCATGAAGGACACGTATTACCGCAACTGGTCGTACTGGATGGACTAGGCGCAGGCGAGGGGGACTGAGACGCAGTTGGGGCGGACGCCAGCGATGGTGTCCGCCCCGGCGGTTCTGAGGGGGCAGGGGGTAACGGCCGTCGAGCAGCGACAGGTGCTCGCAGGACTGCAGTCAGTGGGAGGCGAATACGATGGTGCGGCACCAGCGGCGGGAGCCGCGGGCCAGCACGAGCAGGAGGGTGTGCCATGGCGGACCTGTGGCCTGCCAGCGGCGGTGTGCCTCGCGTCGAGTCACTGCGTGTGCAGAACTACCGCGCACTGCGTGACATAGAACTCAAGAGCCTCACCCCCCTAACGGCATTCGTGGGGGCGAATGGTAGCGGCAAGTCCACCGTGTTTGACGTGTTCGCCTTCCTATCCGAGTGCTTCACCGAGGGGCTGCGCCGCGCTTGGGACCGACGAGGGCGCTTCCGGGAGTTGAGGTCCAGAGGCGCCGAGGGACCAGTGGTCTTCGAACTCAAGTACCGGGAGAAGCCGCGCGACCCACTGATCACCTACAAGTTGTCGGTGGACGAGAACCTGCAGGGGCCATTTGTCGCCGAGGAGTCCCTGCGATGGCGCAGGGGCGCACACGGCAAACCCTTCAGGTTCCTCAGCTTCCACTCTGGCAGTGGGGAGGCGATTAGCGGGGAGATGCCTGACGAGAAGGATGAGCGAGCACACGAGCAGCTCTCGTCGCCGGACATGCTTGCCGTCAACAGTCTGGGTCAGTTCCAGAGGCACCCTCGTGTGAGCGCCTTGCGCGACTTCATCACCGGCTGGTACCTTTCCTACCTCTCCGCTGACGATGCACGGGGGACACCCGAGGCGGGTCCGCAGGAGCGGCTCACCCCACACGGTGACAACCTCGCCAACGTGATGCAGTTCCTCAGCGAGCAACATCCGCAACGCCTGGACGTCATCCGGCAGACCCTCATCGCCCGCGTACCCCGGCTCGAAGGCATACAGGCCCGCCCGATGGACGACGGACGCCTGTTGCTGCAGATCAAGGACGCGCCGTTCGACCGCCCGATCATGGCCAAGTGGGCCTCCGACGGCACACTCAAGCTGCTGCAGTATCTCGTCGTGCTCTACGATCCTGTGCCCCCAAAGCTCATTGGGATCGAGGAACCCGAGAACCACCTGCACCCGCGGCTGCTGCCGGGCCTCGCTGAGGAGTGCCGCAAGGCCGCTGACCGGGCCCAGGTTCTTGTCACAACGCATTCGCCCTTCTTTGCCGACGCACTACGGCCTGAAGAGGTCTGGGTGCTGTACCGCGACAAGGCCGGCTACACGCAGGCGAGGAGAGCGGCCGACATGCAGGGCATCCCGGACTTCATACGCGAGGGCGCCCAACTGGGTGATCTGTGGGTGGAGGGGTTCTTCGAGGTTGGTGACCCGCTGAGGGATTCCGGCGGTCCGGCCGCCCTGGGGGGGAGGGGGGAGTAGCGGCATGCATCTGGAGGTTCTCCTGGAGGAACCATCGGCCGAAGCAGCCCTGGACAACCTGCTGCCTGCGCTGCTACCTGAAGGCACGACATGGCGTTTCCACGTGTTCAGTGGGAAATGGGATCTGCTACGCCACCTAACGAGTCGTCTCAGGGGCTACGCGACTTGGCTGCCAGATGACTGGCGCATTCTCGTGCTGGTCGACCGCGACGGTACCGACTGCGAACAGCTCCTGGAGCGACTCGAGCGGAGCGCCGCAGCCGCTGGCTTGGCCACGAAGTTGAGCCACCGTGGAGGCAGGTTTGCTGTGCTCAACCGCCTTGCCATCGAGGAACTGGAAGCGTGGTTCTTTGGCGATGTGGAAGCACTGAGTCAGGCCTACCCCGGCGTGTCCCCACACCTGGCGCATCGCCGGGGCCTGCGGAGCCCTGACCAGATCGCCGGCGGCACATGGGAGGCGCTGCAGCGCGAACTCCAGCGTGCCGGCCACTACCGCAACACGGGCCTGCCCAAGATCGAGGTGGCCACCAATGTGAGCCGACACATGGTTCCAGCGCGCAACACCTCGCGCAGCTTCAAGGGACTCGTACTGGGCCTGCGCGCCCTGATGGCGTAGGGTCCCGACTGCCCGAGAGGCTGGCCCCTACACCATCCTGCGCACCGCCTCCACCACGTGCGGGGCCGTCAGGCCGAACTTGTCCAGCAGCCACTCGTGCGTGCCGACCAGGGAGACGTACTGGTCCGGCAGCGCCAGGCGCTTGAACTTCCTGGGAGCTACGCCCTCATCGCAGAGGACCTCGGCCACCGCCGACCCCAGGCCGCCGCTGAGTTGGTGCTCCTCGATCGTCAGGATGCCGCCCGTCTCCTGCGCGGCCCGCACGATCGCCTCGCGGTCAATGGGCTTGACGGTGTGCATGCTGATGAGGCGGACGTGGATGCCCTCGGCGGCCAGTTGCTGCGCGGCGGCGTGGGCCTGGTTGACGATGGTGCCGGTGCCGATGATCGTCAGCGCGTCGCCGTCCTGCACCTGCAGGGCCTTGCCGAACGCGAAGTCAATCGGCCCGCTGTGCACCGCTGGCTCCTTCTTGTAGCCGCAGCGGTAGTAGACCGGGCCGTCGTGGGCGATGGCGGCCCGGGTGGCCTCCGCCGCCTCGGCGAAGTCGCACGGGGCGACCACGATCATGTTGGGCAGAGCCCGCATGATGGCGAGGTCCTCGGTCGCCTGGTGGCTGACCCCCAGCGGCCCGTACGCCAGCCCCCCGCCGATGATGACGATCTTGACGTTCGCATTGTGGTAGCAGACATCGTTGCGGATCTGCTCCAGGCAGCGCAGCGTGGGGAAGTTGGCGATGGAGTACGTGACCGCCAGGTTGCCCTCCATGGCGATGCCGCAGGCCACGCCGGTCATGTTCTGCTCGGCCACGCCGCAGTTGAAGAAGCGTTCGGGATAGGTGTCGCGGAAAGGCTCGATCTCGCCATAGCCGATGTCGGCCAGGACCATGTAGATGCGCGGGTCCTCGGCGGCGAGGTCGAGTAGGACCTTATTGAAGACGCTTCTCATGGCAGACTCCCCGAAGTAGGTTGTCTAGACGACGGCGGATTGCTTGCGGGCGGCAGGACGCGCGGGCTTCGCCGGCGCTTGCCTGGCCCGCGTGCGCGTGGGCTTCGGTTCGCTGTACAGCGGGTCCGGGTAGGGCCTCATGGCAAAGGCGAGTTGCAGGTCCAGGGCATGGCACAGCCGGAAGGCCGTGCGGAGGGTGATGTTCTCGGGGTTGTTGAGCACACGCGAGACGTAGGAGGGCTTGAGCTGGGCGCGACGAGCCAACTCGGCGCGGGTCACGCCCTGGCGCTCCATGCCCTCCAGGATGGCCTGCGTGTACTCCATGATGGCGTACATGAACCCCTCGCCGGGGACGCGCCGGGCATTGCGCTCGAACTCCTTGGTGTAGTCGTACAGTACGCGCGGGGCCTTACTCATCTTGGCTGATCCACTCCTGTCGAAGACGTGCGACACGCTCGAAGTCCTGTCTGGGCAAGGACGGCCCGCTCTTGACGCGGTGCAGGCACAAGACCAGTTCGCGTCCGCGCAGGAACCCCAGCAAGCGATGGTCGCCCTTGCGCAGTTCCCACTGGTCCTCCCAGGTGCGTATCGCCCTGAGCCACGTGGCAGGCGCATGATGGAAGTTGTCAGCGCAGAACAGCAGTATCCTGCGCACGTCGGCGTACAGGTGCTGGTCGGTGCGCAGCGTCTCGCGGAGGAACTCGTAGACCTCGCTGTGACTGTCAACCGCGAGGGCGAACACGATGACCTGTCGGCCCTCGACCAGCGGGATGACTTGCAGTGTGTGCTCATCCATGATAACTTATAAGTTAACTCCCGTCAACGCTCCCTTCGCTCACGACGGCTCGCAGCCCACCATCGCCAGCGCCCGCTGCAGTTCCTCGTCCGTCACGCTGCCATAGTGGCACGCCACCGTGCCCTCCATCCAGTCCACGCACTTGCCCTTGGTCGTGTGGCAGATCAGCCAGCTCGGCTTGCCGGGGGTCCAGGGGACCTGCGACAGCTCGCGGTCTAGCTGCTCGACGTCGTGCCCGTCTATCTCGCGCGGCTCCCAGCCGAAGTCACGGACCTTGGCGCTGAAGGGCTCCAACTCCAGCACGTCGCCGACCTTCCCGAGCGCCTGGACGCGGTTGTAGTCCACCATCACGGTGAGGTTGTCGAGTTGGTGTTGGGCGGCGAACAGCATCGCCTCCCACGAGGAGCCCTCGTCGCAGTCGCCATCGCTCATCAGGCAGAAGACGCGGTGGGTCTTGCCGGTGCGCTTGGCGGCGACGGCCATGCCGCAGGCCACCGGCAGCCCGTGCCCGAGCGACCCGGTGGAGAACTCCACGCCGGGCACGTGGTGGCTGATATGGCCCATGAGCTTGCCGCCGTCGCGGTAGTAGCCCTGCATCCACTCGGCGGGGATGAAGCCCTTCTCGACGAGCGCGGCATAGACGGCGGCCCCGCCGTGGCCCTTGGACAGGATGAAGCGGTCGCGGTCGGGCCAGTCGGGGCGGTCGGGGTCCACGCGCAGGATGCGCTCATAGAGCACGGCGAGGATCTCGGCCATGGAGAGCATGGAGCCCACATGTCCGGACCTGCCGCGGTGGGTCATGCAGAGGCAATGGCCGCGGATACGGCGGGCAAGGTCGTTGGCGGCGGGGATCCAATCGGGGGAGGGCATGGGATCATCTCCAGTCATCAACGCTCCGGCGCGGTCGGCCGGTGGGGAGTTCGGTGCAGGTCGGGGGAGCACCTGCACCGACCGTGAGGAAGGGGAAGCGACGGCGGGGACCCAGGGCTTACGCCCTGGGCTACGTTCTCCCGCCCGCTTCGCGGGCTCAAGGCACCACCCCCGACACCCGACCCGCGCCCCCCGATGACCAGCCCGCAGTCGCGGTTCCCAGTCCCAATCCCCAATCCCCAATCCCCAATCCCCCCCCTACTCCCACACCACCACCTTGAAGTCATGCTTCTTGAGCGCGAAGGTCACTGTTCCGGCAGCGGGGGCTGGCAGCGGGGTGGCTGTCTCCAGGTCCTGGGGCTGCAGCGTTGCCGGGAGCTTCAGGGAGTCGAGGTCCAGCTTCACTGTGGCGTTGCCGCCCTCGCCGTAGTCCGTCACCACTGCCAGCGCCTTCTGGCCCCGCACCATCACGATCGCCTTCGCGTTCACGCCCTCGACTTGCAGCGGGAAGCCGTCGTCCCAGTAGTTGTAGACGCGGCAGTCCGGCTCGCCGTAGCCGAAGTCGAACAGGCGGCGGTACAGGTCCCACAGCTCCTTGGGCTGGTAGTCCCAGGCGCGTAGCTCGTGGACGAGGCACACGCCGGTGCGGGTGCGGTTGAGCCAGGGCTTCAGCTCGTTCGGCGCGGAGTAGTAGCCCCCCGACAGGATCAGGGGGATGTTGCCGCACTGCCGGCCGATGGTCTCGGCCACCGTTAGCTCCGGGGTGAAGCGGTCCTGGAAGTCGCGCTGGCCGTACTGCCATTCCCAGTCCAGGTTGATGTTGGCGAAGGCCAAGACCGGCACCAGACAGGTGTTGGTCATGTGGACGACGTTGGCGAAGACGGGGCGGCCCTCCTCGTGGAAGAGGAAGGCGGTGCGCTTGACGAGATCGCGCATCGCCCACAGGCCCATGCTCGGGTGGACCTTGCCGTTCTCATCGGTCCACGCGCCGCCGGCGATGGTGTTGAAGTTGCTGGACAGGTACAGGTTGTCCCAGTAGATGCCGTCGAAGACCGTCATCATCTCCTTGTAGTACCACATGGCCATGTCCTGGTAGCTACCCACCGGGCACACGTCGTAGGAGATGGCGCCGGTCGTGGCGCGCTGGTAGTAGGGGAACTGGAGCCATTCGTCCTGGAAGGTCGGCCACTCGGGAATGTCAAAGCCCGAGCCGCGCGGGTTGGTATAGGGGGCCAAGAGCCAGCCGTCCTTGCGCGGGGTGCTGGCCGCGGTGTGCATGCCGGCGCGGATGTGGTTGTTGAAGAAGGTCCAGCGTTCGCTCCCCGGTGCGGTGAAGCGCTTGTACTTCTCCAGCCACTGCTTGACGAAGTCCTCGTTGAACTGCCCGTCATTGCGCGCCTGGCTGAAGGCCTGGTAGATGGAGAGGTCGTGGTCCAGCGGGATGAGGTTGTAGCTGAGGGCGCCGTAGTAGTACGAGGCCCCCAGGATGGTGAAGGGCTTGACCATCGGGCCGGGGGCGGAACTGTTCAGCCACCGCCGCCAGCTCACCGGGCTTTCCGGCATGGGCTTGACCGGCGTGGCCTGCAGGCCGAACTCCAGCGTACGCGGCTGATCGAGCGACGTGGGCTTCGTGATGAAGTTGACCCGCAGCGTCAGCACGCCGCCCTGGCGCACTAGCTCGATCATGGGGGTCTTGTCGGCGAGGCTGTAGCCGCGGTCGGAGTCGGCGAAGAAGGCGAGGCCGCGCTCCCCGCCGCCCAGCCACAGGTACGGGTAGAACGTCCCGACAATCTCGTTACGGTTGCCCTTCGAGGAGTCCCAGACGAGACCCTCACCCGCGGGCGTGAAGCCCGCGTAGTTGAACCGCAGGCCGTCGCCACAGGCGTGCATGTACTTCATCTGCGCGTCGTCGAGGGGGATCTCCAGCGCGAGGCGATCCAGCTGGACGCTGCTCGCCGGCAGGCTCAGGGCCATCTTCGCCATGCCGTCCTGGTCCCACTCGCTGCGCAGTGTCGCCCGAGCCCGGCCCAGGGCGAAGTTGACCGAGGTGACGGTGAAGTCGTCGCTGCGGCTCACGGTCTCGAGGTCGCCGGGCTTGACCGCGAGGTCGCGGCCGTCAGCGGCGGCCACCCAGCGCATGGGCGCCTTCAGAAGGGGTCGGCCCAGGCTCGTGACCTGGTCCCACACGCCGGTCCCGCCGAGGGTATGGTCACGCAGGACCGTGCCCAGCACCTTGCCCTGCAGCGTGATCGGCGTGAAGGGCGGGATGACGCGCCGGGAGAGGCCCATCTGGTTGTGCTCCCACGGGAAGACCTGGCGCTCGTAGAGGCCCGTCACGGGTCCAGTGGGTACGCCGTCGCCCTGCAGTGTGACCGAGACAACATACCGCGTCAGTACCGCGGGCAGCTCGCCCGCGCGGGCAGGCGAGGTCGCCTGCCCTACTGGCTTGTCAAGTTCAGGCACGTCCAGGATCGTCTCAGCTACGTAGTCCCGGAACTGCAGGTCGGCCTGAACGGCGGGCCGGCTGGTAGCCGGCCCCTCCGACGGCCCGAAGGTCAGCTTCGCCCCGGTCACCTTGTCGCGCGAGGTGAGGCTGTCAATGGCCACCCGCACCTTGAGCTTCCGGTAGTAGGGGTACACGGCGAACTGCAACTGGATGGCCTGCTTGTCCTCCTTGAGCGTGGTCCAGCGCTCGGCGGGCACCTCCAGCTTCCAGACGAAGTCGCGCAGGTAGTAGACCTTCCGCTCGTCGGGCGAGGTGACCCGGATGATCGTGTGGTGGTCGCCCTCGGGACCGCCGTGGGGCGGGTTGAAGGTGATCGTCTGCCTCGCGCCGGCCGCCAGCTTCAGGTTCTTCTGCATCTCGGTGGCGGGGTTCCGGCTCCAGGTGTCGGACAGGAAGGCCTTGACCTGGAGGGGCCGACCGCCCGCCGCGGGATTGGCGACCGACACCTCGATCCGCGGCGCCTTGTCCCCGCGCAGGCTCAGCACCTGAACGACCGGCGCTGCCGGGTCGAAGGTGATCTGCGGCATGGTGGGGACGTCCTCGTAGGCGGCCGTCACGCCCTCCCAGCGGCTCTGGTCCCAGCCGCGCTGCCAGTTGCGGCACACACGCAGTCCCCACGGGTGCCGCAGGTCGGCCTCCGTCGCGCCGAGGGAGGCGAACGGAATCGCCATCTCGACTTCCCAGTAGCCATCGGCCAGGCGGTTCTGGAACTGCCAGGGCTTCAGCCGCCAGGCGGTGGTCATCGGGTTCTGGGGGTTGCCGGGGTCGAAGCTGCGGTCGAACATCGCGCCGCGGCCGTTGACGATGAGGTGGAAGTAGCGCCGGTCGCCGCTGGTGAGGCCCAGGTGGGGGTGAATGACCAACTCCACACTGTCATCGTGGAGGGCCGCCGTGATGTCGCGGTCGCCGTCGGGCACCGCGCGGTTCAGGAGGTCGCCCGTCGGTGGCAGCTCCATCTTCAGCGCCAGGTACAGGTGGCTGCTATCGGCCCCGACCCAGAAGATGGCCTCGCGCGCCGCCAGCTTCATGTCGTACTGGCTGTTGAGGCCGATGGTGCGCGCCGCCCCGGCCCATTCCGCCTCGCTGATCGTGCCGTCTATGGTGGGAGGCGTCTGCATCAGCGGGAACGAGAGGCGCGGCAGCTCGAGAGCGGCGTGCAGCGGCAGGACGGAGATAACGAGCAGTGCGATGAGAGCGATCGTGCGCATGGTCCACACTCCCGATGTCTGGGATCCCGACCCAGTAGCGCGGGCGGTCTAGCCCGCGCGCCGTCAGACGGGGCAGGCGAGGCCGCCTGCCCTACGGGGCCGTTCGGACGCCTGCTCCGGATGGCAGCCGGGCCGGCGCCTCAGCGCGGGCAGAGGGCCTCGTACAGCGCCTTGGCCTCGGCTGTTGAGAGCGGTCGGCGGAAGAAGGTCACCTCATCCACCAGCGTCTTCTCCCCACCGTTCGCGCCAATCAGGATGGCCCCGAAGTCCTCCGCCCGGGGCTTGCCCTTGATGGTGCCGGACTGGAACTCGCCGCCGTCGAGGGAGCAGGACATCGTGGGCCACGACCAGTTCGCCACCAGCAGGCGCCACTGGCCCAGCGGCCAATCGCGCGTGCCGTACATGAGTGACCCGTTACCGACCGTCTTGTTGAAGAGCAGGAACTGCACGCCTTCCTGGCGCTTGAGCGAGGCGCCCTCATACCACGGCCCCTGGCGCTGCATGTAGAACGTGGAGTTGGTGGTCACGGTGAAGATCGTGTTGCCGCCGAGCACGTGGGTCCAGGCGACGGGGCAGATCCACAGGGCAACCGCGCCCTGGGTGTCGAAGGTCGCGTTGCCGGCCCGCGGGTAGATGCCCGCGCCGCTGCCGTCCCCCGCGACGAGCGCCTGGCCCCGCAGCCCCGGCTCGAACCTGGGCGTGCCGGTGACCGTGGGCTTGTACTCGCCAGCGGCCATGTCCGGCACCAAGCTCCCGGCGTCGAAGGTCACCTGCAAGGTGGCCCACTCCATGAGTTGGCGCAGTTCGGGGACGGCGAAGTAGGGGCTCTGGCGCGGGTCGTCCTGGGCGGAGGCGAGCGACAGGGGCCCGCTCGGCAAGCCGAGGCAGCAGGCGAGTACGACGAGTTGCCGCATGTCAGGCCTCCGTCTGTAGTGCAGGCTTCCGGCCCGCCGCCCGCCCCTTCGGGCGAACGGCTGTGGGAGCGGTCACCGACCGCGATAGTGGCCAGCCGGTCGCGGTCGGTGACCGCTCCCACGCCCTCCTCATCCCCTCATCCCCTCATCCCGCCGTCCCGCTACTTCCCGCCCATCGTCTCATAGCCTCGCCAAGGCTTGCCGATCTCGTCCTGGAGGTGCAGGCCCAGCCAGGCCAGGATGCTGGTGACCAGGGAGCCGTTGTCGGTCGCGCGGCCAACCACGGCCTTGTCGCGCTGGAGGAAGGCCTTCCACTCCGTCTGCGTCACGTACAGGTCCGTGATGCCCTGCAGCCACGCGGCGAACTTCGGGTCCTGCTCGACGGTCGTGTTGTACTCCAGTAGCTCCCAATACAGGTAGGGGCCGACCCAGAACTCGCCCGGGATGCCGAACTGCTTGCCGCGAATGACGCAATTGTCGGTGACGTAGTGGTAGGCGAGCTTTGTGGCTTCGGCGGCCACCCGGGCCTCTGCCCTGTGGCCGAGCTTCTGCTCCAGCATGAACTCGCCCATCGTCCCCTCGCCGATGTACATGTTACCCAGGAACGTGTGGCAGCCACCCTCGACGATGTCCTCACAGCCCCAGTCGAACCAGCCGCCCTTGGGCTCCATGCGCTCCCTGGCCCACGCGGTAGTCTCGCGGAGCATCGTCAGCCACGACTCCGGCACGGGCTTGCCGCACAGGGCCATGGCATACGCCACGTACGAGACGCCGGCCATGGCGCGGCCGGTGTAGACCTCGCACTGGCGGCCCTCCTGGTGGTAGAGGGTGCGCTTGAGTGGCGTTGTCTGCGTCGGGGTGTACGGGGGGTAGCTGAAATGGCGCAGGACGTGCGCCCGGTCGCCGACCTGGTCGGTGGCGTTGCGCACGATGAAGTCCGCCGCCGCCGCTGAGGCCTGCAGGAGCTTCTGGGTGTACCGCTCCCGGCCCTTGATGTTGCGATAGTAGCAGATGGCGCGGGCAATGGGCCGCACCCATTCGCCCACCTGGTTGCTGTCGCGGCTGGCGCTCACCCAGCCCATCTCGCCCAGCACGTCACCATGGTTGCGGGTCAGCTCGTTGGTGACGATCTGCACCCCGCCGTCCGGGTCCTGCATGTGCGCGATCATGTAGTCGAGGCAATCGGAGAGCAGCTTCTCGGCGTACGCGAGGCGCTCCCTGTCGCCGGCCCGCCGCAGGGCCTCACAGGCGAAGACCAGGCCGGTGACGCCCGCTTCGAGGCCCTCGGTGTTCTTGCCGCTGTCGCTGCACCACTGCCGCAGCCACAGGAAGTACGTGTCCTTGTTCAGCGGGTCGTAGGTATGCGGCAGCGCGATGCGGCCATGGGTCATCAGGCCGCCGTAGACCTTGTCGGCGATCCACTCGACAGAGCCCAGGCGCAGGCACAGGGCGGTGTAGGCCATGGTCTCGCCGGGCTTCCGGAGGTAGAAGTCGTCCGCCCCGACGCGGCCGCCCGTCAGGGGCTTGCCGGCGCGGGTGAGGTCAGCGGTCAGCAGGTAGTAGCCGGGCGCCAGGCCCCCGAGGGGGAACTCCAGCGGCGCCTCGGCCGTCTGCCCGCCGGCGATGTCCTGGCCGAGCGTGGCCGTCGCCGTCGTCACCTTGCGGGTGAGGATGTTTGTGGCGCGCCAGGTGATGGTGTCGGTCGGCAGGAGGGGGCATGCGGCGCCGGTGGTGAGCTTGAGGCGGCACGCCAAGGCGGACGGCTGCCGGCTGGAAGCCGGCGCTCCTACGGCACCGGCCTGCCCGCTGGAAGCCGGCGCCTCCAGAGGGGGTACCAACGTCCAGTCCTCGGCCTCGCCGGTGTAGAGGGCCAGGGAGCACTCCTTGGGGTCCAGGTACTTCTCCAGCGGCAGCGTCTTCTGCAGGCGGAAGTCGTCCACCGTGAAGGTCATCTGCAGCTTGTCGGGATACTCGTCCTCGCACAGGAACAGGTGGGCCAGCGTCACCTGGTCCAGGTCGGCGAGCTTCGAGAGGCTGAACCGCGCCTGGACCCATTGCCCGGCGGGGAAGGGGCGGATCAACTTGTTGAAGGTACACTTGCCTGCCGTGTGGACGATGAAGCGGATCGGGAAGAGCTTGGGCGGCTTCGGGGCGCCAGCCTCCTGCCCGCGAGGGACGTCCACCCGGATCTTGAAGGCGATGCTGTCGTACCCGCGCCAGTCCTGCGGCGGGGAGAAGGTCGTCTGGCATGACGGCCAGCCGGCGGGGTACTTCGCCCCCGGCGGGCCTTGCAGGTCAATGTGGGCGGAGAAGGCCAGGGCCTGCTTGCCGGCGAGAACAGGTTGGGGGACCATCGCGACCGAGGACTCCGGGCCGCCGCCGGCCGTCCAGGTGGCCTGCTCGGTCAGGAAGTCCAGGTCCTTCTCCTCGATGACCCGGACGTTGTCCTGGGCGAAGCCAAGGCAGGGGAGGAGGCACAACAGGGCGATGGCGGGGGCGCGGAGCGATAGCAGACGGGGCATGGTGGCCTCCTTGCAGGATGCAGGGAGACATTCGTCGGGAGGGAGGTGGGGTCCTGCCGGGAGGGGTCGCGGTCGGTGACCGCTCCCACGTCGGCGGGTGGGTGTATGGTCGCGGTCGGTGACCGCTCCCACATCTGGCCCGGCCAGCAGCTACCCGCTACCGGTCGCCATACTCCGCGACGCGCTCGACCGTCACGGCCGCGAAGCCGTACTCGCTGATGATGTCCTGGAGCACCTGTCCACGCGCCATGTGACCATCGGGGGCCAGCATCTCGCACATGACGACCGCCGGGACGAGGCCGGCGGCCCGGGCCAGGGCGACGGCGCCCTCCGTGTGGCCGGCGCGCTGGGCGATACCGCCGGGCGACGCAGCCAGGGGGAAGAGATGGCCCGGGCGCATGAAGTGCTCCGGCCGCGCGGCCGGGTCGGTGAGGGCGACGGCGGTGGCAGCCCGGTCGAAGGCCGAGACGCCGGTCGTGGTGCCGATGGTGTAGTCCACCGGAGCCGCGAAGCGGGGCCAGTTGCTGCCCGTGTTCGCCGGCTCCAGCAGCGGGATGCCCAGTTCCTCGAGGCGGGAGGCGAGCATGGCGATGGTGACCAGACCCCGGGCCTGGGTGATCATCAGATTGAGCTTGTCGCCGGTGGCGTACTGGGCCGCCAGCAGCAGGTCGGCCTCACCCTCGCGTTCGGGATGGTCGAGCAGGGCCACGAACTTCCCGGCTTGCAGGGCGGCGATGGCTTGTTGGACATCGTCAAAGTCACTCATCTGCGTCCTCGTAAGGCCTGCGGAACGGTCGCGGTCGGTGACCGCTCCCACGGGTGAGGCCGGTCGCGCGCCTTCAGCCGCGTTTGGCGTTGCTGGCGATGTAGACGCCGCTCAAGGTGATGATGACGCCCAGCGATTGCAGCAGGCTGGGCGCCTCGCTCTTGAGGGCGCTGCTGAGATACGGGCCGAAGTAGCCGACGATCAGCGCTACCGGCGGCACCAGGTACTGGAACAGCATCGTCTTCGAGGAGCCGATGACACGCACGCCCCGGTACCATACCACGAAACCGTAGACGCCTGCCAGCCAGGCGAAGTACAGCGTGCAGGCCCAGCCCATCGGCGCCAGGTGCATCCAGTCCGTCCGCGCGAACTGGGTGAAGCCGATGGGGATGATCATGAGGGCGCCCAGCGTGTGGGCCCAGGTCGTGACCTTCAGCGCCGAGTAGTGCTTGAGCAGGGGCCGGCTGAAGATGGCGTACGAGGCCCACAGGACCGCGGCGGCGATCATCACCAGGTCGCCCTTGATGTGGGTCTCGGGGATCGAGGCCGAGCCGTTGCCGCCGAAGATGACCAGCGAGATCCCGGCGAAGCCGAAGACGACGCCCGCCAGGCCCATCTTCGAGAACTTCTCATGCCCCAGCAGCGTGGTGATCAGGAAGGTGAAGATGGGGGCGCTACTGATGAGCAGGGCCGACTCGCCGGCCGACGTCCACTCGATCGCCTTGGCAAACAGGTACTGGTAGACGCCCACCGTGACGAAGGAGAAGATGATGAGGTGACGCCAGTGCTCGCGCCGGATGTGCAGGTTGCGCTCGGCCAGCAGTTGCAGGCCCAGGAGCATTGGCACCATCAGGATATACCGGGCGGTCAGCAGCCCGGGCACGGTGAAGTGGTAGCCCTTGTAGAGGATCTTGAGGGCCACGAAGTTGAAGCCCCAGGTGAGGGGCACGGTCGCCAGCCAGACGTAGGTGGAGGCCACCGAGGGCTTGCGGGCCGCGGGCTCGTGCGTAGCGTGGGCGGACATGGGAGATCCAGACGCAAAGTCAGCGCCCCGGTGTGGGAGCGCCGTAGGGCTGATTATATGCCGGGCGGTGGGGGGACGTCAACGGGACGTGCGCGGTCCGTCGGGCGGGGTGTCGGCTGCGCCGACACCCCGCCGTGGCCCTCTGGCCGCGCTCCAACGGCAGGTCGCGCCGCCGGGCAGGGGACAGCGCCTCCGGCAGCGAACGGGTCCGGACCGATAGGCTACAGGCGCGTTGACTCACCTGCCCAGGAGGACCACCCATGCACACGCCGCTCCCCGTGCTGTCTGCTGTCGCTTGCGCCTTGCTGGTGGTACTGTGCGCCATCCCGGCCCAGCCGCAGGCCGCCGCCCCCGCGACCATGGACTTCGTCAAGGCGGGGGCCGATGCCAACGCCGTGCTCATGGGGCCGGCGTGGACGGCTGGCGAGGGCTACCTCGAAGCCGTCGGCAAGTCCGACCTGGCTCAACGGCTGCTGGGGCGGTGTGTCATCGGGCCGGGTGACTTCACGATCCAGGCGCGCCTCGCCATCTTCAAGCTCGCCAGCAGTGCCGCGGTCTTCGGTCTGGGCGACAGCAACTACTTCGGCTTCGCCGGCGGCCATGGCAAGGTCTTTCTGACCGGGCCACTGTACAACAACGCCCGCGGGACGGCCATCGGGGAGCCCACGGACTTCATGCGCGATGGGCAGCCGTTCGACTTCGTCGTCACGCGCGCCGGCGACCGCCTGCGCATCACCATTGACGGCAAGCCGGTGCATGAGCAGCCGGTGGGGCCGGAGGCACTGGGGGCGCCGGGCTTCGTGCCCTACCGGGCGACCATGCGCCTCTACTCCTTCAGCGCCACGGGGAACTTGCTGCCCTACCAGGCGCCCGTGGTCCCCGCCGCCGACCGTCCCAACATCGTGCTCGATCCGCGCGTGAAGGCCGTGCCCGGCCTGCCGCAGGGGCCCTTTGTGCGGCTCAAGGACGGCAGCCTCTTCACCATCGAGGGCGCAGACGCGCTGACTTCGCGCGATGAGGGGAAGAGCTGGCAACGGCGGCCGCTGTTCGCGGCGGACTCGAAGCTGCGCGTGCGACCCGAGCGGGCGCTGCTGCGCACTCGTGCCGGGACGCTCGTCCTGGTCTTCCTGGACGATGCCGCCCTCCACTACTCGTGGGACAAGGCCAAGAACCTGCCCCTGCCCGACATGCGCCTGCCCGCCTATGCCATCCGCAGCCTGGATGAGGGACAGACCTGGACCGACCAGTTCACGCTCACCGATGGCTGGTGTGGCTGCGACCAGGATATCATCCAGACGACCGACGGCGCCCTGGTGGCGCCCAGCCAGGAGTTGCTGTTCGACAAGGGCCGCCATGCAACGGTGCCGTACATATCGCGCGATGACGGGAAGACGTGGACGCGCACCGACCGCATCCTGGACATCGGCGGCCAGGGCGACCACGCCGGGGCCATCGAGGGGACGCTGGAGCAACTGCGCGACGGGACGATCTGGCTGCTGCTGCGCACCCCGCTGGGCGCCTTCTACGAGTCACGCTCCAGCGACGGGGGACAGACCTGGAGTGAGGTGAAGGCATCAGCGATCCCGGCCACGTCCGCGCCGGGGAAGCTCAAGCGGCTGAGCGACGGTCGCCTGGCGCTGATCTGGAACAGCCTGCCCAACGTCGGCTACAAGACGCGCGAGGAGCTATCGCTGAGCTTCTCCGAGGACGAGGGCAAGACGTGGACGCCGCCCCAGCTCATCGCCACCAATGTGGGCTCGCGCCTGTCTTACATCCACATGTTCGAGCGTGCCCCGGGCGAGCTGTGGGTGACCACCATGCAGGGAGGGTTGCGTGTGGTGCTGCACGAGGCGGACTTCCTCAAGCCGCTGCCCACTGTCGTGGCCTTCGGCGACTCGACCACGGCGCGGCGGGAAGGCCTGACAGTGTACTCGGAGCTGCTGCGGCGGGGACTCTTCGAGCGTGGGACACCGGCCACGCTCATCAATGCCGGCGTGGGCGGCCACAGCACTGCCGACGGGCTGGCGCGGATGCAGCAGGACGTGCTGGACCGCAAGCCCGCGGTGGCGATCATCCAGTTCGGGATCAATGACGCCGCCATGGATGTGTGGAAGAACCCACCCGCGACGGCCCCGCGCGTACCGCTGGAGCAGTATCGGCGGAACTTGACCACGATGCTGGACAGGTTGAAGGCGAATGGCATCGCGGCGGTGCTGATGACGCCGAACCCGATGGCCTGGTCGGAGCAGACCCGCAAGCTCTATGGCAAGCCGCCGTACGACCCGGCCAACCCGGACGGCTTCAACGTGCTGCTGCGCGACTACGCGGCGGCGGTGCGGGAGCTGGCGCAGGAGCGGCAGGTGCCATTGGTGGACGTGTATGCGGCCTTCGAGGAGGCGGCGCAGGGGCGTGAGGGGGGTGTGGCGACGCTCCTGCTCGATGGCATGCACCCGGCGCAGGAGGGGCAACGGCTGGTGGCTGACAGGCTGTTGGAGTGCCTGCCGCGCGTGCTGGCCGAGCGAGGGAAGTAGGGGGAGACGGCTGGCGAGGACCCAAAAGAAAAGCAGCCGGTCCACAAATGCGATATCCGGGGGGGAGCGAATATCGGGGGTAGTGGACCGGCTGCAAAACTGGCTGAGTTGTGGTTGGAACTCCTTGCCGCTCTTACTCTCTATAACGTTCGGCAAGTCTACAGGGTTCCAACACGAGGGAGTATAGCAACATTACCTGACCGATGCAAGAGGTCTTTTTGTGAATTTCTGAAAAAAACAGGGGCCTTCTCCAGACCACACGCCAGCCTCGCCAGGGCCCAGCGGTTGGGGGTCAGTACACCGCAGCTTCTTCTCGCCATCCACGAACACTGTGAAGTCGCCGCCACGGGCAAACAGACGCACATCATGGAAGGCGGTGGGGCTGACGGGGAACTTGATCAGGCCCGTCTTGGCCCACTTGCCGCCGGCGAACTTCCACAGGTTCAGCCCCTCAGCATATAGCACAAGACTATACATCTCGCCGGCCACATCCCCCTGGCGTTGCACGCGGAAGATGATCGCCGGCGCGCCCTTGCGCTCGAAGGCCATGCTGGCGCGCAACGCCACGTCGGCGGCGGAGAAGTCGCGCAGGAGCATCGTCGCCACCCCGATTCCGTCCTTCGCCGCCACGATGTCCTTCTCGCTGGCGCCCGGCGGAAGGGTGTTCTCGATGTAGCCCTCACGCTGCACGAAGGGCACAATGGCCGGGAAGCGGCCCTCGCGCACCGGGCGCCAGAGGCTGCGATCCCAGTTGCCGAAGTCCACCTTCACCGTGTCGGCAGCGAAGACCGTTGTGGCCGCCAGGAGCAGGCAGCCGAGTACGAGACGGGCGCGTCGCATGCAGTGCTTCACTTGATCGTTCACTCTCCTGCTCACCTATCTGCCCCGGAGATGCTGGTCGAAGAAGGCGAAGGCTTTGCGGCCACTGAACTCGTGGCCACCTGCGAAGGTGTCGGCGACGAGATGGTCTGCTACGCCCTGGTCGCGGTAGATGCCCTTGAGCGCGCGGAAGGCCCGGCGGAAGCTCTGGATGGGGGCGACGCCGTCCTGGTCGGCCGTCGTGACGAGCAGCGGCCGTGGGCAGATCAGGGCGCATACATCGTCCTGCTCGAAGTACCGCAGGAGCGACGGGACGTAGTTGCAGTTGCAGTGCGTCACGTCCACGATCTGGTCGGTCCAGTACGAGAAGTAGCCCTGGATGCTGGCGGCCTGAATGCGGGTGTCCACGGCGGACAGCAACTCGGTGGTGTGCCCGCCGCCCGACAGGCCGACACACCCGAGGGGCGCCTGGCCCTCGCCGGGGCGGGCCTTGATCCACGTGATCAGGTGCATGGCGTCCTGCACCCGCAGGCCGATGTCGGTGGTGCCCAGCAAGATGGCGCGGGAGTTGATGTCCACACACGAGCAACCGGGCGGCGGCGCCTGCGGGTTGACCTGGTAGCCCTCGACTGAGCCCGGGTTGTCCCAGTCGCAGCGCTGGGCGAAGCCCCGCTGGGTGGGTGCGTAGACGAGGTAGCCCCGGCGGGCGAACTGGGCGCCATAGTCATAGTGGGCGGTCCGGTTGCTCTCCTCCTCGCCGTAGCGGTCCTTCATCACCCCGGAGACGTGGTCGGCCCCGTACATGCCATGGCCATGGAGAGCCAGCAGGATGGCGTCGGGCTTCGCCATGCCGTCGGGGACGAGACGGTACAGGAAGATGTGGTCGCCGAAGGGCGACTCGAGCGCCCACTGCTCGCGGGTGAAGCCCTCGACGCGCTCGGAGGCGAGCATCCAGGCCTTAGGCTTCGTCACCCTGGCGGGCCAAAAGCCGAGCAGCTCGCGCAACTTCTTGCGGGCCTTCTTCTGCCAGGGGGCGAAGTGGTCCTTCGCGCCGGTCTCGTCATACCCCAGCTCGCGGGGCATGGCGGCGGTCCACTGCTGCAGCAGCTTGATGGTGGAACGGAAGTTAGGCTTGGGGGGCATGGCATGGTCTCCTGTAGTGGCGCGATTTATCGCGCCCGTGGGCTCGATGAATCGAGCCGCTACGCCCGCTTCTCCATCACCCCGCGCAGGACCTCACAGTTCCTCGCCACGGCCTCGTCGTCGTTCCAGGGCATGACGCCGAACATGATGAGCTGCTGAGCGGTGGCTTCCGCCTGCGGGCACACGCCCTGCTTGTAGTGGACGTAGTCGGGCAGCGGAATGCCGATGGAGGTGCGGCGGGCAGCCTCCATCTGCTGGTAGCAGGCCTCCAGGTAGTTGATCTCGGCGTACCGGCCGACGCTCCCACCGGCCTCGCTGACCCACTGTGCCACCTCGGCCGCACTGAAGCCTGTCGCCGGGTCCACCATGACCGGGTAGGCCCAGTAGTTGGGCACGGTGTCGGGATAGGGCTGCGGTAGCAGCAGGCCCGGCGTGCCGGACAGGGCCGCGGTGAGGGCGTCGGCGACCTGCTTCCGGCGGGCCTTGAGGCGCTCGATCTGATGGAGCTGTCCCAGTGCCGCCGCGCCCTGCAGGTTGCTCATGCGATAGTTGTGGCCGAAGGCGAAGTGGCCGCGCGTCAGCAGCGGGCCGACCGGCGGCGACGAGGGCCGCGCCACACCGAAGCGATACCAGGGCATCCCGCAGTTGCAGAACAGCACCGTGCGTTTGTACGCTTCCTCGTCATCGGTGGCGATGATCCCGCCCTCGCCACTGGTCAGGTGCTTGCTCTGTTGCAGGCTCCAGCAGGCGGTGTCGCCGATGGTGCCGGTGAGCTTGCCCTGCCACACGCCGTCGTAACACTGCGCGCAGTCCTCGACGACCTTGAGGCCGTGCTTCTTGGCGACTTGCAGGATCGGGCCCATGTTGGCGGGCTGGCCCCACAAGTGTACGACCACGACGGCCTTCGCGCGTGGCGTGAGCGCGGCCTCGATGGTCTCCGCGGTCAGCACGAAGTTGCGCGGGTCCACATCGGCGAACACGGGCACGAGGCCCAGGCCGACGGGGGCGATGCTGGAGGCGATGAACGAGCACGGGGTGACGATGACCTCATCGCCCGGCTCCAGGCCCAGCGCCGCGAGGGCGGCTTCGTTGGCACAGGTGCCTGAGCAGTTCGCATGGACATAGCGCCGGCCGAGGTGGGCGGCGAACTCGTCCTCAAACATGGCGACGGGGCCTTCATCGCCCGCGCCGCGCCACAGCTCCTGCGAGTCCACGACCGCGCCGATCAGTTCCTTCTCTTCGCTGCCGATGTAGACGTACTTGTCGCTCATGGTGTTACCCCTGATGTTGTCACTCAGTCGCGCCCTGACGCCGAAGCTTGTCCACGAGATCGTCCCGCTTGGCGTGAAGGACGAGTCCCAGCGGCGTCACGCCTTGCGCGTCACGGGCGTTGACGTCCGCCCCCGCCTTGAGTAGGACATCCAGCGCCTCCGAACGACCCGTCATGATCGCCCCGAGTACGGCGCAGTGTAGCGGTGTCAGGCCAGCGTTGTCCCTGGCCGGCACGCTGGCTCCCTTGTCAATCAGGAACTGGACGAACGCTCCCCGCCCCAGTGACGCTGCGACGTGCATGGGCGTCCTACCGGCCTTGCACGTGGCGTTGACGTCGGCGTGAGCATTGACCAGAACCTCAGCTACGGTAACCAGGCCGGCGCAAGCGGCCTCGTGCAGTGGCGTCTCACCATCCCGATTCCGGGCATTCGGGTTCCCACCCGCCTTCAACAGATTCCGCAGCACTTCCGGCATGCCGCTCAGTGCGATGTGGTGGAGCCACGTCTCACCGTCCGGGCCCGGCACGTTCAGCGTATCGCGAACGTCAATGTATACCCTCGTCACATTCTCGGCCGGGTCAGCGCGTGTCGGCCTGGGCTCCTCCGTCGGCTGAGTGGGTGTCGGTTTGGGCTCCGCGGCGTCAGCGAGCCCCCGCACTGCCACGAGCATCAAGCCGGTCACGTCCTGGTTGCCGCTCTCCAGGCCCAGCTTGGCCGCGGTCGCTCCGGCGTTGTCCTTGAGGGTGGGGTCTGCGCCCTTATCCAGTAGCAGCGCAACGGACTCGGGATCCCCAACGGCGGCTGCCAGGTGCAATGGGGTGTCTCCACGTTCGTCCGCCACATCAACCCTAACACCCTGGTTCAGTAGCACCTCCACCATGCGAGGGTGCTTGCCTTCGGCAGCCTGGTGCAAGGCCGTACGCCCCTTGACTTCACGCATGTATCGATCCAGGGTTAGGAACTGGGCATTGACGTCGACGCCGCTGCTGATCAGTTTGCCCACAGCGTCTGCATTCTCCATCGCCACTGCCCACAGTAGTGCTTCACCCGCATTCTTGCCGCCGGCCCCCGCGGAGATCAACAACCCGACGAGTTCCGGCGCCTCGGCAAGCGCCATCTTGAGCGGGGTCAAGCCTCCGCGCTGGGTGGACATGTTCACGGCCGCACCGCCTGCCAGGAGCAGCTCAGCGGTCTCGCGGTCCCGATTGTGGACGGCGATGTGTAGAGGGGCGTAGCCGCTGATCGTCCCGGTGCCTCTGTAGTTGCCGTCGTACGTCCTGGAGTCGCGGATGTTCGGGTTGGCACCGGCATTCAGGAAGGCGGCAACTGTTGGCCGGTGGAAACAGGCTACGGCGATGTGCAGGGGCGTCCGGCCGAGGTTGTCCTGCTCGTTGATCCTGGCGGCGTACTTCTTGACGGTCGTGCGGAGCTCATTGTCGGTCACAGAGTACGATGCAGCCAGATCATGCAGTGGGTTGGCCCGGGCGCGACCAGTCCAGGTGAGGCCGATGGACAGCGTCAGGAGCAGGCAGGAGAAGAACCGCTTAGTCATGCTGACACCTCCGCAGCGTGGGATTGGCGCCGTGCTGTTGCATAGCTGTTCGACTACCGCGTCTTACGCACCTCTCGCGGTCTCATGTGGGGCTACGCCACCGCGCCAGCCGATGGAACGTCAACCGATTCGCGTCATGGAAGTTGTGCGCACCGTCGTAAGCCGTGCGGACCAGATAGATGATGCTGTCGCCGTCGAACTGCCAATCCACGTACTGAAAGCCCGTCAGCCGCACCGACTGCTCCCACGGCAGCCCCAGGTCGTCCTCGATGAGCGTCCGCCGGTGGGTCCAGTGGATCAGGTCCTCGGAGGTGTGCAGGCTGAGCACGTTGCGCTGGCTGGCATAGCGCGGGTCGGTGTTGTTGTTCGAGAACGTCAGGTAGAGCCCGGTCTGCGGGTCGCGGCGGATCGTGAACTTGGTCATGCCACCGGGGAAGTCCATGATCCGCAGGAACTCCTGACGCAATGCCCTCACCCCCGGCCCCTCTCCCAGGGGGAGAGGGGAGAACGGCTTCGCGCCCGATGCCTTGCACCCCTCTCCCCCTGGGAGAGGGGCCGGGGGTGAGGGTATCACCCGCAGCACCACCGCCTTGTCCGCCAGCGGTGCGGAGTGGAGGCGCAGGATGTTCCAGATCTCGCCCTCCGGCGTCTCGACGGCATTCCCCTCCAGAAAGCCCGGGCCGTCCAGCGGCGGCCAGTCCTCCGGCAGCCACGCGGTGTCGAAAGGCACGCTGTTGCTCATGACCCAGTTGCTCGCATCGAGCAGGTCCGCGTCCTCCGGGCAGGCGAGCATGAGCGACTGGAAGCCCACGCCCCAGCGGGCGTCGCGGCAGTCCTCGAAGGCGCGGTAGATCCAGCCGTCCTTGACGAGCATCGGCATGGGCGCGCAGTGGTAGTTCGGGTTGTCGTGGTAGACGCCACCGCGGAAGAGCAGGCCGCTCTTCTCGTCGCCCGCGTGGGTCCAGGTGTTGCCGCCATCCTCGCTGCGGCGGATGACGATGGAGCCGTACTGCTGCGACACGCCGAGCAGATAGATGGCGCCGCGATGAGCGAACAGGTTGCTCCAGTACTGCCCGGCAACATGGGTCAGGTTCATCCACGTCGCGCCGTCGTCGCGCGAGCGGTAGACGGAGAGCAGGTGCTCCTCGCGCTCGTGATTGCGCGGGCAGCCGGGGCCGAAGTAGTCGTGGGTGGCGAGCAAGTCGCCGTTGTCGAGCCGCAAGAGGCTGGGGCTACCGATGTACGTCTTCGTCGCTGCGTCCTGGAACTTGATCTCGTTGAAAACCATTCCTACAGCCTCACTCGATATACGTGAACCGCGTACGGTCCGAAGGTGTCCGCGATCTTGCCGCCCGTCGTGGCCAGGCTCCGGCTCTCGAATAGGACTTCCGCCCGCGCCCCGAGCGGGAGGCCCGGCACGGCCAACTCCTGGCTCCCCAGGTCCTGCTCGTTGGTGTGCGCTACGAGGACATGGAGGTCCTTCCCGCTCCGGATGGCGCAGGCCCGGAGGCAGCCCTCGGGGCCGGCCTGGAAGCGCTGGGCGTCGTACGCCGGGTCGAGCAGGATCGGCGTCAGCGTCTTGATCTCCGCCACGAGCTGCTTCATCATGGCCCACAGCTCGGGGTGCTCAAGTACCTTGAAGCGCCGGTCATCGTACACGTACCAGATCAGACCGTTGGCGCCCTCGATGAGCGCCTGGTAGGTCATGCTGCGCTCCTGGGCGGGGGTGGGCACGTTCCAGGGGCCGTCGGTATAGCCGAAGCACTGGGGGACGATCCATAGCGGGCGCTGGCGCTGGACCGCCTCGCGGGCCTGCGCCGTCTGCCGGGCCACCGCGATGGCGTTCTTGCGGCCGCCGGAGACCGGGTAGGGGTCGTTGGAGAAGACATCCACGTACGGGGCGTACTTGAGCAGCACCGCGGCGTTGGCGACCGTCGTGTAGAGCGGGTGGCTGGCGTCGGTGTCGTAGAGGGCGTCAATGTTGCGGCCGACCTGCTCGGGCGGCACATTGGCGCAGTCGGGCTCGTCCCCCGAGTTCCAGGCCAGGATGGCCGGATGGTCCTTGAAGCGCTGCAGGGCCGGCGAGCCGGCGCCGATGCCCTCGGGGATGACATGCAGCCCCAGGGCGCGGGCGCGGTCCAGCACCGCCTGGAAGTTGTCCAGGTTCGTGCAACTGGTATGCACGGTGTTGAAGCCGGCGGCAGCGAGGTCCTCCACGCACTGGAGCATCTGCTCCTTCGTCGCCGCCCATGCCACATGGTACATCCCCAGCGGGAAGAAGGGCTTGCCCTCCACGAAGCAGACATTGCGGTCGTCGAAGTACACCTTAGGCCGGGGGTGCAGGACGAACGGGGAGCGGACCTCAGCCAGCTTCTCCTGGCCCTGGCGCAACGTCGCCAGCAGGTCGTACTGCCCGGGAGGGAGAGAGGGGAGAGGCAGCCCATGGGTCAAGGTCGCGGCCTGCGGCCGGATCGTCACGGCCTGGCCTGCCTGTGCCCCGACTGGCTGCAGCGTCACCGCCAGCTGGTCCAGCCTCCCCTGCAGCTCCGGCGCCAGGTTCAGGCTGGCCGTCACCTGCGGGTGGGTGGCGAGGACGTGCCGGCGGGTCAGACGGACCGTGAGCAGTTCGGGCACCGCGACCGGCGGGTGCAGCGTCAGGAGGGTCTCGCCGTCGCGCGACAGCGTGAGGGTGCTGTCATAGACGCCCCGCTTCGGGAGCGACAGCACCAG
>JAJFUB010000170.1 GCA_021372615.1 bacterium
CGGGCACGGGCGGCACGGCTGCCAGCGCGGGCGCCCTGTCAAGCGGTCCGTCCTCCGCCACGGGGATGCGCCTGGTCATCGGCGGCAAGCCCTACACCGGCCCGGCGCCGCGGGTCATCAAGGGCGCGACGATGGTGCCGATGATGCCGTTCTTCCAGGCCTCGCCGATCGGCATGAGCTACGACCGCGCCACGCGACGCCTCATCGTCCTGGGGCGGAAGACTGTGGTCATGTGGGTCGGCAAGACGACGGCCACCGTGGACGGCGCGCGCGTGCCGCTGGCGACGCCGCCGGTCCTGGTGGGCAGTGAGGTGTACATTCCGCTGCGGTTCACGGTGGAGACCATCGGGGGGGAACTAAAGTGGGACGCGGCCAGCAAGACGATGGGCGTGGCGTTCCCGGCGCCACAGTTCTGACAGACCGCAGGCGCGATGAATCGCGCCGCTACAACGCCTTCCCCAGGTACGCCTCGATCAGGCTCTGGTCCTGCGCCAGCTCGGCGCTCGGGCCGGCCTTGACGATCCGCCCCGTCTCGAGCACATACGCCCGGTGGGCCAGCTTCAGCGCCTGCCGGGCGTTCTGCTCCACCAGCAGGACGGTCGTCCCCGCCTGGTTGATGTCGTGCAGCACGCGGAAGATGTCACGCACGAGCACGGGCGCCAGGCCCATCGAGGGCTCATCCAGCAGCATCAGCCGGCTGCGGGTCATCAGCGCGCGCGCCATCGCCAGCATCTGCTGCTCCCCGCCCGACAGCAGTCCTGCCAACTGTCGCCGCCGCTCCGCCAGACGCGGGAACAGCCCATAGACGCGCTCGTAGTCGTGCGCCACCTGCGCGCGGTCGCCTCGCGTCCACGTGGCCAGCTTGAGGTTCTCGAAGACGGTGAGGTTGGCGAAGATGCCCCGGCCCTCGGGCACGTGCGCCAGCCCCAGCGCCGTGATGCGGTGGGCCGGCACGCGCGCCAGATCGCTTGTCCCAAAGCGCATTGCGCCGCGCCAGGGCACCAGCCCCGAGATGGCCTTCAGCAGCGTGGACTTGCCCGCCCCGTTGGCCCCGATCAGGCTCACGATCTCACCCTCGCGCACCTCCAGCGACACCCCCTGCAGGGCCGCGATGCCGCCGTAGGAGACGTGGAGGTCGCGGATGTCGAGCAGCGTCTCGCGGTCAGTGTGGGAGCGGTCACCGACCGCGACATCGCGCCGCGGGTGCTCGCACCCGCAGGTGACCGCTCCCACGGAATCCAGCGCCATCAGTCCGCCTCCTCCCCCAGGTAGGCCTCGATCACCCTATCGTTGCCCTGGATCTCCACCGGCGTGCCCTCGGCGATGGTCTCCCCGAAATCCAGCACCAGCACGCGCTCGGCGGCCCCCATCACGACCTGCATCTGGTGCTCGATGAGCAGGATGGTCAGGTGGAACTCCCGCCGCATCCACAGGATGAGGTTCATCAACTCGTGGGCCTCGGCGGGGTTCATGCCCGCCGCCGGCTCGTCCAGCAGCAGCAGGCGCGGCTGCGTGGCCAGCGCCCGGGCCATCTCCAGGCGCCGCTGCTGGCCGTAGGGCAAGCTGCCGGCCGGCGCAGCGGCCAGGTCGGCGAGCCCGAACGCCGCCAGCAGTTCGAGCGACCGCGCCATCGTCTCGCGCTCGCCGCGTACGTAGCCCGGCAGGCGCAGCAGGCTCTGCAGGATCGAGGTGTGGCTATGGCCGTCGCAGGCGATGCGGACGTTGTCCAGTGCGGACAGGTCGCGGAAGAGCCGGATGTTCTGGAAGGTGCGCGCCAGGCCCAGACGGACGATCTGGTGCGGGTAGCGGCCGAGCAGGCTGTGCTCGGCGAAGGCGATGCTGCCGGCGCTCGCCCGGTAGACCCCGCTGATGAGGTTGAAGATCGTCGTCTTCCCCGCGCCGTTGGGGCCGATGAGCGCCACCAGCTCACCCGCCTCGAGCTGCAGGTTGAAGTCCGACACGGCCCGCAGACCCGCGAAATGATGGGTGACATGCTGCAGGGACAGGAGGCTCATGCGACTGCCTCCGTATCATCATCCCGCGTGGGGCCGGACGTCCCAGACGGCCCACCGGCCGGTCCAGGATGTCCCGGACCGCGCGACGCCACGCGCTGCCGCCGGTATTCCGCCGGCAGCAGGAAGCCGAACTCACGGTGGCCCATGATGCCCCGGGGCCGCAGCAGCATGAGCAGGACCAGGAACAGCGGCGCGACCGCCAGCCGCCATTCGGCCGAGATGTGGAGCCACTGCAGCAGCGGCCGTAGCGCCTCCAGCACGGCGGTGAACACCGTGGCGCCCAGGATCGAGCCGCCCAGGCTCGCCACCCCGCCCAGATAGACCATCACCAGCATGTCGGTGGACTTGAGGATGGTGAAGGAGCGGGGGTTGATGAACTGCAACTCGTGGGCGAACAGCGCCCCGGCGATGCCGGCCAGGAAGGCCGAGAAGACAAAGATCAGCACCTTGACCCGCCGGCTGTTCACCCCGACGAGCTCGGCCGCCGTCTCATCCTCGCGCAGGGCCAGCACGCCGCGCCCGTGGCGCGAGTAGACGACATTGCGCGCCAGGACGATGGCGATGATGACCCACAGGTACACCCACGGCAGCGTGGTCAGCTTGTTGATGCCCATCAGGCCCTGCGGCCCGCCGACCGCCGGGATGTTCTCCAGCCCGCTCTTGACGATCATGTTGAAGGCCAGCGTCACGATGGCCAGGTAGTCCCCGCGCGTGCGGAACGACGGGAAGGCGATGGCCAGGCCCGCGATGCCGGCCGCTACACCGCCGCCGAGCAGCGCCACGGGAAAAAGCACGGGCCCCAGCCCCGCCGGGAAGAGGCGCACCGTCAGCAGCGCCCCGGCATACGCCCCGATGGCCATGAACCCCGCGTGCCCCACCGAGAACTCGCCCATGTACCCGTTGATGAGGTTCAGGCTGACCGTCAGGATGATGTTGATGCCGATGTACTTGAGGACCAGCTCCAGGTACGGGTTGATGATCCCATACCGGGGCAGCAGGAACGTCAGCGGAGCCGCTGCGAGGAGGATCAGCGGAACCCGGTGACGCTGGATGAACTGGAGGAGACGCATGTGCATGTGATGGTTACCGAACGGCGGAACGGCTTTGCCTCACCCCCGACCCCTCTGTGGCTGCGAAGCCACCAAGCAACAGGCGATGTCCCTCTCCGGAGCGCTCAGCCTCACCGAGCGCGAGGGAGAGGGGAAGGGGTGAGGACGCCGTTCATCCCCTACCCCGTCACACCTTCTGACTCACCGTCCGCCCGAGAATCCCCGTCGGCCTGAAGATCAGCAGCACCAGCAGCAGTGAGAAGGCGATCATGTCGCGGTAGCTGGACGACTTGAGCACCACAGGGGTGAAGATCTCGACGAAGCCCAGGATGAAGCCCCCGAGCATCGCGCCGCGGATGTTACCGATCCCGCCCACCACCGCCGAGATGAACGCCCACCAGCCGATGCGGATGCCCATGTACGGGTCAATGGTGTAGGCCATCCCGTACAGCGTGCCGCCCACGGCCGCCACCGCTGCCCCGAGGGCGAACGTCAGGGAGATGATGCGGTCCTTGGGTACGCCCATCAGGGGCACGATGGTGTGATCCCACGAGATCGCCCGCATGGCGATGCCCAGCATCGTCTTGCGGACGGTCAGGTCCAGCGCCAGCATCGTGAGCAGCGCCAGGCCGATGATGACCAGTTGCAGGCTGGAGATGGTGATGCCCCCGACGTGCACCTCGCCCGCGGGGATCAGGGGCGGCAGCATCCGCGGCGTCGGGCCGATGCCCTTGATGGCCACGAAGGAGTTCTCCAGCAGCAGGCCGATCCCCAGCGCCGTGATGACGGCGGACATGCGCGGGGCGTTGCGCAGCGGCTTGTAGGCCGCGCGCTCGATCAGCACGGCGAGCAGGGACGTGCCCAGCACCGCCACGACGATCGTGCAGACGAAAATGACCAGCGGCGAGGCCCCCCCCAGGTGCGCCAGCAATAGCCCCGAAGCCGCGAACGCCAGGTACGTGCTGACCATGAAGATGTCGCCATGGGCGAAGTTGATCATGGTCAGGATGCCATAGACCATGGTGTAGCCCAGGGCGATCAGCGCATAGACGCTACCGACCTGCATGGCGTTGAGGAGCTGTTGGAGGAAGAAGGACATGGGCGGTACCAGTAGGTGAAGGCAAAGTCACATGTCGCAGGGCCGCGAGTCAATGGTCCGTCATACCTTCCAGAGCAGCCACCGGCGACGGGGTACAGGTAGGCCGCGGCGGTGCAGTTCATCCCTCGCCAGTTCCGCGATCGGGCCACAGTCTAGCCGGTACGGGATCGTCTCCCAGTCACAGTCACCTGTGTTGGCGGGGACCTCCCGGAGACCATCCACGGTTCGGGCTCGCATGGCGGCTATGGCGTCGAGGTCTTCCACTGACACCTGCGACGCACTGTTCTCCAGGATGTTGGCGATGGCCCGGAGGCATTGCTCCGCGACCCATGGCTCGCTGAGCATGGCCTCCCTCAGGTGACCGATCACTTGAGCACCGCCGATGCGTGCCAGAGCGTCGGGCAGCTCGTCCTTGAAGCGCACGCGCGCCTTTGAATGCGCCCAGCGCCTGAGGGCCGTGGTCATGGGCGCGACAGCCGCAGTTCCCCACGTCGCGGCTTCCTCCCACCGACCAAGACCCATCCAATACCACACTGCGTCCTCGGGGTTGCTGGGGGCAGACCCCGACTGTGTCAGTGCATTGGCGATGCCAGCCGCCTCGATTTCGGACTCTGCATCCCGCAATGCGTCAAGGAGGACCTCCTGTGCGCGCGGATGACCACTTATACCCACCAGGTCGTCCAGACGGGAACGGATCTCCTTATCTGCGGCTTCGAAGGCGGCTAACACCTTCTCTGCGGCGTCCTGCCCGATTCCCGCAAAGCCGAACGACGCACGCAGACCCTTCACGGCGGAATGCCAATCGTTGAATTGGCGCACGTTCATGTTGCAGATTGCCGCCAGCGCCAGGTCCACCCCTCTTGGATCGCCGCGTTTGCAGAGCATTTCAGCGACTTCGCCGCGGATCCCATCGTCGGTGTCATTCGCGTATGCGGCCAGCGCATCAGCTCCGCGGGGACCTTCGACGCAGGACAGTGGACCGAGTGCCCGGCGCCTAACAGTCACGTTCGGATCGCTGGACAGGGCAGCTAGGGCCAGCGCGGCGTCACCACCCGAGACTTCGGCGAGCATGATCAGCACCGCGCCCCGCTCCTCAGGCGGCCGGCTTTGAAGGGCCTGCCTCAGGACGGGCCGCGCGTCCTCCCCGAACGCGATTACCGCATTCCTGATGCGCCATGTGTCGACGTTCCGGGCGTCACCAGCGCACACTGCAGCAACGAGGCCGTCGAGTGCCCTCTGGCCTCCGAGGGCGGCGAGCTCATTGACGGCCTGCTCCCTCTCGGCTCGCGAGTCCCCGATCGCCTTCTCCACGAGCCGTCGGACCAATCCGTCCATCACTGTCTCCTCCCGTGGGTCACCCGAGGCACAAGCAGGTTGCAGGCCGCTGCTCCGTGTTGTAGGCGGGTCGGGCGGTCGTGACATCCCGAGCGCCTGACGTGACTTTCCTTCCTAGTCCACTACGGCTGCGCCGTCTGGAAGAACTTGAACTTGCCGTCCTTGATCTGGATCACGACGGCGCTCTTGACCGGGTCGCCCGTGCCCTTGAACTGCATGTTGCCGGTCACGCCTTCATAGTTCGTGATCCCGGCCAGGGCGGTGCGGACCGCCTCGCGGTCGAGCTGGCCGGCCGTCTTCACCGCCGCGAACAGCAGGCCGAACGAGTCGTAGGTCAGCGCCGCGACATCATCGGGCACGGAGTTGTACGCCGCCTTGTAGGCGGTGATGAACTGCTGGGCTTTGGGGGTGGCGGTGTCGGCGGCATAGTGGGTCGTGAAGTACAGCCCCTCGCAGTCCTTGCCCGCGAGCTTCACGAGTTCCTCATTGCCCCACGAGTCGCTGCCGAAGATCTTGCCCTGGTAGCCGACCTGCCGGGCCTGCTTCACTTGCAGCGGCACTTCTGAGTAGTAGTTCGGCAGAAAGAGCGTGTCGGCCCCGGACTTGGCGATCTTGGTGAGCTGGGCCGAGAAGTCCTTGTCGCCGGTCGTATAGGTCTCGAAGGAGACGATCTTGCCGCCGTTCTCCTCAATTGTCTTCTTGTAGATCTCGGCAATGCCCTTGTTGTACTCCGAAGCCACGTCATACAGCACGGCCGGCTGCTTGGTCTTCAGCTCGCCCAGCGCGAACTTGGCCGCCACGACGCCCTGGAAGTCGTCGGTGAAGGCGGCGCGGAAGACGTACTGCTTGGGCTGGCCGCTGCGGGCGTCCACGGTAAGCTTCGGGTTGGTGGACCAGGGGCTGATCATCGGCATCTTGGACGACTCGGCTACCTCCGCGGCGGGGATGGCGTTGCGCGAGGCGTTCGGGCCGATCATCGCCAGGACGCCGCCGCTGGCCAGCTTCTGCGCCACGGCCGCCGCCGACTCCGCCTTGTCCTCGTTGTCCTCGACGCTCAGCTCGACCTGAACCTTCTGGCCGCCGACGTCGAGACCGCCCGCGTCGTTGACTTCCTTGATGGCGAACTCCGCGGCATTCTTGCACGACTGCCCCACCACGGGGATCGTGCCCGTCAGCTCGGTGTTCAGGCCGACCTTGAGCGTGCCGCCCACGGGCGTCGCCGACGTGGCCGGCGTGGCGGAGCCGCCGGGGGTGGAGACTTTGCCGCAGGAGGTCAGACAGAGCGTGACCAGCAGGAGCAGCGCGGCGACTGGCAGCACACGGTTCATGGCAGTACTCCGCAAGGAAGGGGTGACAGCGGGCGAGGCATTCCAGCTACTATAGCCGCTGGGGGCGGCTTCGTCTACCCCGGCGATAGGCCCGGCCCGCGCTCACGGGAACTCGCTGAGGGGTACCCACCGTCGCTCCGCGGCGCTCTGCAGCACCGCGTCCATCACCCGTTGCGTCTCGTGCCCGGCGGCGAAGTCAGGCCCGATCGGGAGATCGTCCGCGATGGCGTCTATAAAGGCCCGGACCAGGCTGCTGGAGCGGAAACGGAAGGCTTGCAGCGCTGCCTCGCGCTGCTCGTCGGTCGAGACGTCGCGTGGGATGGCCGGCTGGATGTCGTCCGGCACCGGCAGGGGCTGCTGCTGCGGTTCGCCCGCCCGGCAGCCGGCCAGCCCGTTGCGCCACACGTCGTGGTACAGGCTCAGGGTGAGGATGCCGTCGCGCCCGGCCAGCTCGTGCCGCATGATCCGGTCGCCCGGCGCCGTCCAACTGATGTGGAAGATCCCCTCGCAGCCGTTCTCATACTCAGCAAGGAAGGCGAGGGTGTCGTTGCAGACGGTGGGGCGCATACGCGGGCTGGGAAGCCCGCGCTCCGGGCGCTCCGGCACGGTGTTTTTCCACGTCGCGCAGACCGACTGGACGGGCCCGTTCAGCCACAGCGCCAGGTCAATGTTGTGGCAGCCCAGGTCATACAGCACCCCGCCACCCATCTCCGGGTCTGCCCGCCACATCCAGTTTCCTCCCGGCCGCCCGTAGCCGGCAAGCTGGCACACGTTGTAGTGGAACGCCTCGCCGACGTAGCCTGCCTCCACCAGCCGCTTGCCGGCGATGCTCTCGGGGACCCACCGGTTGGTGAAGGCCACCATCGTCTTGCGGTCGCTCCGCCGCGCCAGGTCGTGCAGCTCCCGCGTCTGCGCCGAGTTCATCCCCAGCGGCTTCTCACAGAACACGTGTAGGCCGCGCTGCAGTGCCGCCCGGGCCATCTCGAAGTGCATGGCGTGGGTGCTGCTGATGCACACGGCGTCCAGGTCGTCGCGGGCCAGGAGTTGCTCGTAGTCGGTGTACAGAGCGGTGACGCCGAACTGCTCGCCGGCGGCGCGCAGCTTCTCTTCCGTCCGCGCCGACAGGGCCACCAACTCCGCCGCCGGGTGGGACAGCACCTGCGGGATCTGGATGCGGTTGGCCCAGGAGCCGACGCCGATGATGCCTATCCTGATGGGCTGCTGTGACATGGGTGCCTCGAAGGGTGGAATGCGCGAGCTATTCGCCACCCCGGCGCGGGCGGCCTGCTCTGTTGCGGAACGACAGGGGGCTGCGGCAGAGCCTCACTCATGCGCCGGGGATGTACTTGCGGAAGGCCAGACAGGCGTTCACGCTGCCGAACCCAAAGGAGTTCGAGAGCGCGACCTGCACCTCGGCAGGGCGGGCCTGGTTGGGGACGTAATCGAGGTCGCAGGCCGGGTCGGGGTGCGCGTGGTTGATGGTGGGCGGGATGACACGGTCGCGGATCGCGAGGCAACAGACGGCAGCCTCGATCGCCCCGGCCGCGCCGATGGCATGACCGACGCACGACTTGGTCGAGGAGATCGGTGTCTGGTGCGCCGCGTCGCCGAGGGCCTGCTTGATGGCTAGCGTCTCGGTCAGATCATTCGGTGTGGTGGCGGTGCCGTGGGCGTTGATGTAGTCCACCGCGTCCGGCGCCAGGCCGGCGTCGCGCAGGGCCAGGGACATCGCCGCAGCCGCGTCGCTACCGGTCGGCTCGGGCCGCACCATGTCGTAGGCCCCGGAGGTCAGTCCGTAGCCCACCACCTCGGCGTAGATGTAGGCGTTGCGCCGGCGGGCCTGCTCCAGTTCCTCCAACACCAGCACCGCGCTCCCCTCGGCGATCACGAAGCCGTCGCGCGTGGCGTCGAAGGGCCGGCAGGCCGTCTCGGGCTCGTCGTTGTGCGAGGACAGGGCGCGCATGACGCAGAAGGCGGCCACGGTGCCCGGGCTGAGCGGCGCCTCGGCCCCGCCGGCCAGCATAACATCCGCCTCGCCGTACTGAATCTTGCGCAGGGCCTCGCCCACCGCGTGGCTACCGGAGGCACAAGCGGTGGAGATGGTGAGGTTGGAGCCGGTCAGGCCGTGGTGCATGGCAATGTGCCCGCTCACGGCGTTGGGGGTGATGCGGGGGACCGAGAAGGGGTTGACGCGACGAGGGCCGGCGTCGCGCAGGACGTGCAGTTGCTGCTCATGGTACAGCACCCCGCCGATGCCGGAGCCCATGATGCACCCGATCCGGCCTCGGTCGCAGGCGTCGAGTACGCCGTCGCTATCGGCGATCGCCAGGCAACTGGCGGCCACGCCGAACTGGGCGAAGCGGTCGAGCCGCCGGCCGGTGTCCGGCGGCAGGTGCACCTCCGGGTCGAAGTCGCGGATCTCCCCGGCGATCCGACTGGAGTAGTCCGAAGTGTCGAACGTAGAGATGGACTTGATGCCCGAGACGCCCTGCACCGTCGCCCGCCAGAAGGCTTCCGTCCCACACCCGTTTGGCGCCATGACGCCCAGGCCGGTCACGACCACTCTGCGTTTGTGCATGTTGCTCCTTACTGCGTGGTGCGGCCCACTGCCGGGGCCGGCTTACTCCAACCCGAACAGCTTGATGGCGTTCTCGCGGGCCACCTTCTGGAAGACTGCCTCGGTGATCTTGCCGCTGTCCCGCCACTCGATCAGCAGGTCCACGATCTTGACCGGCATCGTCGGGAAACACAGGTCGGTGCCGAACAGCAGCCGGTCCTGGAACTCGGTGAGGAACTTGGGGCCGTACTCCGGGTCGCGCGCGAGGGCATTGCGCGGGGAGTCGTCCGACAGATCGCCGTACAGGTTCGGGTACAGCCGCATGAGCTTGGGCAGGACGCCCTCTTCCTTGATCGGGTGGGTCGGCTGCCGCCCGCACTGCCCGCCGGTCATGCGGAACAGATAGCCCCGCTCCCCCGGCGTCTCGAGCTGCGCGATCTCCGTCCAGAAGCACGGCCCA
Organism: bacterium; assembly: GCA_021372615.1. Lineage (NCBI taxonomy): Bacteria > bacterium. Next base: position 9,844 of record JAJFUB010000170.1, read on the forward strand.
TGCCCCAGGTAGATCAGGTTCGGATAGCGCCGGAGCGTGAACTCCAGGCCCGGCAGACCGGGCTCGTCGTAGAGGCCGAAGTTGCAGGTCGGCACCGGCGAGCCGTCGGTCGTCACCGGCAGCCCGACCTCCTCAGCGCACTTGAACAGATTCTGGACCATGTCGTCCATGATGGGCAGATTGGGCATGATCTCCCCCACGCCCTTGCAGCCCTTGTCCTTGTAGGCGCGCAGCACGTCGCCCAGCGGTGCGTGCGAGGAGTTGCAGATGGCCCGAGGGTCCACGTTGCAGAAGGGAAAGAAGCGGTCGGGGTACTGCGCGCACATCTCCAGGATGTCCTCATTCGCCTGGGGCAGGTACACCTCCGGGCTCACGATGGGCAGCAGCGCCCCCTTCTCGATGCCCAGCCGGTCGAACACCTCGACCACCTGGTCGGGGGTGGACATCGAGTAGATCGGCGGCGGGATGCGGTAGGCGTGGCAATGGATGTCTATGAACATGATGTCTCCTGTCGCGTCGCGAGTCCCATCTAGTCAAGGATCCGCGTGGGCGCGCGTGTCCTCACGCGCGCAACCGGTCGCTGTGCGACGACCTGCGCGCGTGGGGTCAC
>JAJFUB010000171.1 GCA_021372615.1 bacterium
ACACGACGCGGCACCCACGCCTCAGCGTTGCACTACTCACACACGGTTCACTAGGCCCCGTCGAGCCCCAGCACGCGACGCGGGTTGTCCCAGTAGATGGCCTGCAGTTCCGCCTCGCTCAGCCCCGAGTTCTCATACTGCCCGATGACGAAGGCGGGATCAATGAGGTCCATGTCCGAGCCATAGAGCAACTGCCCGGCGCCGCAGAGGTCCAGCGCCCGCGTGATCTTGCCCGCGCCGGCCCAACTGCTGCAGAACTCCAGGTACACATTGGGGTGGCGCTGCGCCACCTGCGCCGCCTCGGCCACGGCGCTGCCGAGGGCGTGGGCGATGATGAAGTTGACGTGCGGGTACTGCTCGGCCCAACGGGACAGGACGCCGGTCACGTCCGGGCCGCCGCTGTGGATCTTCACCAGCCGCGCCCGCCGGGCGATCTCGGCCATCAGGTCCTGCATCTTGGGGTCGGCGTTGTGCACCGCCGAGTATGAGGAGTGGATCTTCACGCCCACGAAGTTCGGCAGTGACAGGTAGCGATCCATCTCCGCCACCGACCGGGCCAGGAAGTTGGCGTTCACATAGACGTAGGCGAGCAACCCCGGGTGGCCGGCGAAGTCGGTGGCGATCTCCGCGTTGCCCTCCTCCATGCTGTAACACAGCGCCAGCACCGACGAGCACGCGACATGGGCGATGTCGTGCTGCTCACACAGGGCCAGCAACTGGTCCACGCGTCGGGTGCCCGGGATCGGGAAGTTCCAGTGGCCATAGTGGCCATGGACATCAATCTTGGTCATCTACTCGCCCTCGCGGCCCAGGAACCGCAGCACATTGCCGGCGAAGAAGTCCGCGCGCTGCCCGGGGCTGAGCGCGGCACAGGCCCCCTGCTGGTAGGCCGCCGCGAAGTTCCGGTCCGGGATGTTGCTCCCGAACACCAGCCGATCGAAGCCGGCCACCTGCCCCACGTACTCCAGCGTGCCCGGCGTGTCGTACATGTGCGACTCGCTGTAGAAGCCGGGCCAGCGCGCCAGCACCGAGGCCGTCTCGGCATTCACCCCGTAGCCCGACCCGATCAGCAGCACATTGCCTCCCAGCGGCCCGAGGCGCTCGCCGATGACCGTCTGCTGCCCGGGCGGGCCGGCCGGGAGGACGATCGGCAGGCCGACCTCGGCGATCAGCTCGCACAGGTCCAGGAAGGGCTGGAAGATGATCGGCCAGCCCTGCACGTCGGGGAAGAACCGGACGGCGACGAAGCCGTCGTCCGCGCAGCGGAGGACCTCGTCGTGGCAGTGCAGATGCCGTCCGGGATGGACGGTCGCCACCGGCAGCAGCGCCGGGTGCTCCCGGCAGGCCTGGAGCGTTTCCTCGTTGCCGCTGAGGAAGTCATACTCCACCCCCCGCAGGCTGTGGGTGAGCGCCTGATCCACATGGTGGCGCTCCAGCAGCCCCAGGAGCGTGGTCAGCGACAGGTCGCGGGTGTCGCGCGGGCAGAGCCCGAAGCAGGTGTTGGCATCAATGAGCATGTGCGGAGGTCGCGTCAGTGTTGTGTCGGCTTGGAGGGGACGTTAGCCGCCGTTGCGGATGACGCCCAGTCTGACCAGGCGCTTGTAGTAGTGCCAGTACGCCCAGTACCACCAGATGAAGACGAGAGCGATGGTGAGCAGCAGCAGCCGGCCGGCCAGCGGCAGCGGGAGGGGCCGCCCCAGCCCGAACAGCACGTTGTCCACCGAGATGAACAGGGCGGCGGCGCCACTGGCCGGCAGCGCCAGCCCCGCCAACACGACGCCCAGGTACTTGAGCTTGCGCCGGTTGAACAGCCGCGCCCACAGGGACTTGGGGTACGGCTTGCGGTCCCACATGCCGTACCAGATCAGCGACCGCGGACTGCGCACGACCTTGTCGGGCAGGTAATGGTGGCGAATGCCCAGGTACCACCAGAAGGCCACGCCCAGGGCCCCCACCACCAGCACCTTCGTAACCACCAGTAAGGGCCAGCCCCCGTACCCCAGGTGCTCGGCAAACAGGTAGAAAGGGTTCCCCTCGTGTGACAGTTGCGGGTCGCGGAAATCGGTCGTGATCAGGTCCAGCACATGCGACAGAACGCCGAAAGCCAAGACATTGCGCAGACTGCTCACTTCGGGTGCGCCCAGGGGGCGCATCTGCAGATCAGACAAGAGCGGCTCCCTCTGACACGACGATGATCTCGGCGCGGGACTGAGGCCCGCCACGGCAGGCCGGGCGGCTACTGGTAGCTCCTCAGAGCCACGAGCGCCTCGCCCACGACCCGTTGCACTTCGGGCAGCGGCAGGTCCCTGGTGCCCACCATCTCCAGCACCACGTACTGCAACCCGGGCACCTCGGTGAGCGCCTGGTAGTACCCCGGCACGTCCGCCATGCCCTTGCCCGGTATCTGGTTCTCGAGTGGCCCGATGCTCAGGTCATCCGACAGGTAGTCCCGAATGCGCGCGGTGCAGATCCGGTCGCGCAGCTCGTGCACGGCCTGGATCGGGTCCTCCCCCACACGCTGCAGGTGCGTGTTGTCCATGTTCAGGCCGATCCACTCGCTCTGCAGTTCGTCGAGCATGCGGCGAGCGGTGGCGACATTGTACACCGCCGACCGCACGTGCGGCTTCACCGACAGCTTGATGCCGGTGCGCTCGCAGACCGGTAGCGCCTCGCGGAGCTGCGCCACCACCGTCTCCCACGAGGCCTCATTGTCGGAGGTGCCGCCGGTGCCCAGCGTCATGTACGGCGCGCCCATGGCCCGGGCGGCTTCCGCCAGCGGCTCGAAGCGGTCGGTGCCCAGCGCGCCACTGCACCCCACGGACTCCAGGGCCAGGCCGGCAGCATCCAGCTTCGCCCGCATGGCCTGGTAGACCTCGGGGGCTTCCCCCGGCTTCAGGTGCTCGCCCATCCCGGGGATGGCGCCCAATTCCACTGCGTCATACCCGGCCTCGCCGAGGGCGGCGATGGCCGTGTCAAAGTCGTGTCCAGCGAAGAGCAACGTCGAACAACCCAGCTTCATCCGTATCTTCTCTCCCGGGGGCCCGAGTGCAGTGACGGTGGGTGGAAGGGCCGCCCGTTCGTTACAGAGTTAGCCCCCAGCGTTGGTCTTGGCGCTCACCAGGATCTTCTTGGCGATGGGCTTGAACTTGTCCCATTGTGCCGCAGGAGCCTCCGCCCAGACCTGGTAGCCAAAGTCCCCCCCCGTGCACGAGATGCGCCACCCCTTCATCTTGACGGCAAAGAGGCCGACCTTCTTGACCGTCGTGTACTCCGAGTAGGCGGCGGGCATCCCGGCGAAGCTCCAGGCGTCCATGTCCCCCGACTCTGCGTACTTCGGGTCTCTCTTCTTCTGCAGCTCCCCCTGTGTGGCGTGGAACTTGCCCTCGCCGCGGGCCGCCACCGAGGAGCCCCCCTCGGTCCCCATGGTCCGGGCCATGGCCGAGGCAACGTCGCTCATCGCGCCCTTGGTGCCACTGCCCTCCACGTGCACGCGACACAGCTTCGTGGCCTTGACCGTCATCTGCTCGTAGCTGCCCGACGAGCCCGAGGTCGTGAACTTGTAGTTGCCCGGAACCGACATCGAGAGCAGCTTGGTCATGCTCTGCTTGCTGGCCCAGTCGGCCGGGTCGGGCGGCGGTCCGGCGGCGGTCTTCATGCCGAGGAACTGCGCGACGAGCACCACCACCACGACCGCCACACCCGCGCCGGCATAGTAGGGCCACAGTGGCCGCGGCTGCTCGACGGTGGGCAGGGGGCGTCGCGTCGGTGCGGGCGCGGCCCCGACGGGCTTGGCCGAGGCCGGTGGGGCCCCGGGCGGCGCAGCGGGCTGCGCGCCCCCACCCGCGGGCGCTGCCGCGGGTGGCTTCTCGGCGACCAGGGACTTGTTACACCAGGTGCAGATGTTATCGGCGTCGCTGACCTCCCCGCAGTGCGGGCACTTCTTGGCCATGTCCCACCTGCCTTCATCTACAGCCCCTGGAAGTACGTCACCCAGCGCGGCAGCCCCGTCTCGATCGCCTCCAGGTCGCAGATCTCGTATTCAAGAGCGTAATCGCCCTTGTAGCCGATGCTCTCGAGGCTGTCAATGACCCAGCGGTAGTCAATGTCCCCGTCCCCGAGGTGGGTGCGCGCGAAGCCCTGATCGCTAACCTGTCCGTCCTTGATGTGAATGTGCACGATGTGCTCGTGGAAGAGGTCGAACGCCTCGCGGTAGTCTACGCCGCCGTGCATCAGGTTGGCCGGCTCATAGAGCACCCCGAAGTGCTTCGAGCCGACCGCCTCGCACAGGCGCCTGGCGTCACGGGGCGACCCGGCGAGGCTGCCGGCGTGGTTCTCCATGCCCATGTACACGCCGAGCTGCTCGGCCAGTGGCGCCGCCGCGGCGAAGCACGGGGCAATTCGGTCAATCTGCGCGGGATCCTCCCCGCTGCCCGGGATGATGCGAATAGAGCGGGCCCCGAGGGCCTTCGCCGCGCACAGCGTCGTCTCCAGGGCCTTCACCTCGGCGGCCCGCACCAGCGGGTTCTCGCTGGCGAAAGCCCGGCCGGGGTAGCTGCCCAGGTTCGCGATCTGCACGCCTGCGGCCTGCGCCTTGGCCAGCAACTCATCGAGACTGCAGGCTACGGAGATCAGCGAGAACTGCGGCATGTTGCCCCACAGGTCTACCTTGCGCAGGCCGGCCGCAGCCATGATCGCGAAGGCGGCTGCGGGGTCCAACTCGCGGACAGGGTAGGTGCACGAGGAGATGCGGGCAATGTCCATCGGGAAGCTCTCTTGGCGACGAGTGGTCGGGCGGGCGTACCGCCTCAGTTCGCGGGAGGCGTCAGCTTGAGCGCCTTACACACGTGCTGTCTGACTTCCGCCGGCGCAAAGGGTTTCTGGATGAAGAGATGCTCCCGGTGCGCGGTCTCGGGCATCATGTCCCTGGTCGTGATGACGATGACCGGCACCGTGGCGAGGTGCGGGTCGCTGGCCATCTGCTCCAGCACTTCCTCCCCGCTCACCAGGGGCATGATGAGGTCGAGCAGCACCAGGTCGGGGCGCCGATCCATCATCCACCGCAGCGCCTCGCTGCCGTTGTAGGCGACGGCGGTGTCCGCGCCGCACCCCTCGACCAGCTTCGCCAACAGAGTCGCAATGGGACGCTCGTCTTCGACGATGAGCACTACCGGCTTGGCCATGACCGCAACCTACCCTTCGCCCAGCACATCCCGCAGAGTCTGCTTGACCTGAGCCGGCTCAAACGGCTTGGGGATCAGTGGGAACGCATCCCTCTTGTAGCCCCGGGCGCTCTGCCGGGTGCTCAGCAGGATGATCGCGATATCCGCGAGATCCGGGTCGCCCTGGATCTCCTGGATCAGCTCCTCACCCGTCATCACCGGCATGATCAAGTCCACGATGGCGGCGTCAGGCTTCGTCTGCCTGATCTTCTGGAGCGCTTCGGCGCCATTGCCGGCTGTGTCCACCTGGCACCCCAACTCGCGCACGATCAGCGCCACCAACCTGACAATGGCCGCCTCGTCATCTACAACCAGGACGCGCTTGTCCTTCATCTCTTCGCCTCGGGAGCGCAGCGTTCACGGCGACCGTCGTTCCCTCATTTCGGCGTCGCCGTCAGAAATCCTGTTCGCTCAGGAAGTACCCGCGGATCTGGGCCATCGGGCCATCATCCCGGATGTAGTTGACGACCACGAGGCGCCCGTCGGGCAGGGCGGCCCAGCCTGAGTAGCCCTGGTCCGGCGCCTCCCAGCGGTCGTGGTCCAGCGGCAGGATGATCCCGCCGCCTTGCGAGGGGTCGGTGCACCGGGCGCTGTCGGGACTCTCCCGGTACGCGAAGAAGTTCCGGGCGCTGCCGATGCGGCCCCGGCACGTGTGCCGGTGGGTGACCATGATGTTGCCGCTGGGCAGCAGGCCCACCACCGGCCGGTGGCAGCCGATGATGTCGGTCAGGTACGGCCCCTGCCAGGTCCGGCCGTCGTCATGGGAGAGGCACTTGGGTCCCGGCCAGCCGCGCCCGGAGTTCTCCCGCATGTAGCAGACCAGCGTGCCGTCATCCGGTAGTTGGACGATGCCGGCCTCGCACGGGTTCAGCCCTTCCTGATCGCAGACCACGATGGGCTCCCACGTCCGGCCCTGGTCCTCGGACCGGAAGACGAACTGGACAATGAACCCGTGTCGGGTCTCGTGGATGTGCGCGGCCACCAGCCAGGTGCCGCGGTTGGTCACCACCAACTTGTCCGGGACGATGCCGAAGATGCTGGTGGCCTCGGGTCCGGACCACGTCAGGCCGTCGTCGTCACTCCACCAGAAGTGAACGCGCGAGTCTACCGTGCGCGCCTCCCCGGGCGGGACGTCGTAGCCATCGCACAGCACCCACAGGCGGCCGTCGTCGAGCTGGCCGATACGCGGGCAGTTCCACTTGTGCAAGACGCCGTCGCGCTGCACGCTCTCGGCGAGCACCTGGCGCTCGGACCACGTCTCGCCCTGGTCGGTGCTGCGCCGCAGCACCAGGTGTGAGAACGCCGCGGCGGTGTGCGAGTCGCTCTCGCGGTATACGGTGATCAGCGTGCCCGCCCGCGTCAGCGTCAGGCACGGGAAGCACTCATACACGCCGTCGGTGTTCGAGATGACGATCCTGCGCACGGGCATGACTGTCTTTCCCCTTCGCGGCTGTGGAACTGGCGCGCTCAGGTCAGCATCTCGGCATTGACCAGGAACCGGGGCCGCTGACCGGACAGCGCCTCAAACAGGTTCTCGCACACACGCTCGTTCACCTTGGCGACGGTGTCGTAGGTGAAGGACGAGACGTGCGGCATGAAGACGATGTTGTCCAGTTGCAGCAGCGGATCGTTCGGATCGGGCGGCTCGGGGTCGAGCACATCCACCGCCGCTCCCGCGATCCAGCCCTCGCGCAGCGCCTCGGCCAGCGCCGCCTGATCCACGAGCCCGCCCCGCCCGGCGTTGATGAGGTAGGCCGTGGGCTTCATCAGGCGCAGGCGCTCGCGATTGATCAGATGCCGCGTGTCTGGGCACATCGTGCAGTGCAGGGTCACGAAGTCGCTCTCGGCGAGCAGCTCCTCCAGCGTCGGCTCCTCGATGATGAGGCGCTCGCACAGCCCGTCCTCGCAGTACGGATCGTGGCCCAGGATGCGCATCGAGAAGCCCCGGGCGCGGCGGATGACCGCCTGCCCGATCTGCCCGAGGCCCACGACGCCGAGGACCTTGCCGAAGACCTGCCCGCTGAAGATCGTCGGCCATTCGCCTGCGCGCACCGACCGGTCGCCGTACGGCAGCCGCCGGGCGATGCCGAGCATCAGGGCCAAGGTCATGTCGGCCACGGCCTCGGTCACGACGCCGGGGGTGTTCACGAGCATGACGCCGTGGCGCGTGGCGGCCGCGACATCCACGCTGTCATAGCCGATGCCCCAGCGGGCAATGACCCGCAGCTCCGGCCGGGCCGCGAAGACGCGCTCGGTGTAGGGCTCCATCCCGGCGACGACTGCCACGCAGCCCTCCAACTCCGCGATGAGCCGCTCCTCATCCATCGGGCCGGAGCCCTGGGGAAGCTGGACCGTCAGGCCCTTGCTCTCCAGGCACGCGACCCCGTCGTTGTTCAGGCGGCGGAACGCGCCCGCCGTGATCAGCACCTTACCGGTCATGGATGGCCTCTCTGGTCAGTAACGGGCGGGGGCACGTCGTCGCCCGGGACTCGCGAGTCTCTTCCTGTCTGCGTCTCACCCCCAGGGGGAGGCGGAGACGACCGTCACCGCTTCTTCGGCGTGGGCGCAGACTTCGCCCCGGTGAGCCGCACCAGGTGGATAAGCGTCTGCTTGCCGGCCAGGTCCTGCTTGATGTCCACCGTGAAGGTCGCGCCGGGAGCCCGCCAGGTCAGGGCCAGGGAGCGGCCCTCCTTGCTGTCGAGGTTGGTCACCTGCGCGAGGCCGACGTACTTCGCCTGGTAGAACCGAGCCACATCCACGTACGCGTCGCGCGTGGACAGCTTCACCACGGCGGTAATGCCTCGGGCGTCGCGAACGAGCGAACTCGCCTGTACTGTGGCGCCGGGGTAGAAGAGGATCCCCACTTCCCGGGCGGTGGCGACGCCAGGAACGGGCTTGTTGCGCAGGGGATCATCCGGGGCGCGGCTGGGCTCGATGCGGATGTGGCTGGGCTCACCCGTCGCCGGGGGAGCGGGGCGATGGCAGGACACTGCCAGCAGCAGCAACGGCAGAGCAGTCAGCGGAAGGGACCAACGACGCACGAAGCAATCATCTCCGGAAAGCCAGACAGCGGACGGGGCTTCTCGTCCGCGGCCATTGTAGCATCTTTGCCGCACGGTGCCTACGGGGCGGGCGCGGGCGCCTGGCGGAAGACGGCCACCCCGCCACTGTGGAAGGCCTCGGTCAGGCCGGCGGCCCGGGCGGTCTGCGCCAGCGCGGGGCTCTGCGCGATGACCCACCCGATTCCATGGGTCGCCACGAAGCTGCGGAAGCCCTCAGGGGGGCCGCCCATCGCGCGCTCCGCCTCGGCCCACCGCCCGTCCCACATCGTCTCCTGGCCGAACTTGCGGGCCATGTCCTCGTTGTCCAGCCACACGCGCACCGGCAGCAGCCCGGACGCATAGCCCCAGCCGTGCCCCATGATCTCTGTCTGCGGGGACGACGGGCCCGTCGCCCGGACGTGCGGGTTGATGAAGGCGATGTCCCGGGGCGCGGCGTGTTCGGCCACGTAGCGCAGGGACGCCATGTCGTCGGCGCCGATGACGCTGACCGGCAGCCCGGCGCGGCTCCACAGGACGAGTTGGCAGTTCTCCCACGAGCCGTAGAAGATCAGCACGAGCAGCAGCAACAGGCCCCACCCGCGCCTCAGATAGGGCCACTTCTCCACCAGCAGGTAGGCGACCGCCAGGTTCGCCAGCAGCAGCGCCGGCCACAGCATCCGGAACACGTCATACTGCGCGCCCTCGTAGGCCAGCCGGTTGAAGTTGACGACGGTGGAGAGCATGACGCCCGCGATCACGAGGCACAGACCGAACGCCCACACCGGCTCCTTCAGGCGGGCCCACGGGAAGCGGTAGGCGTTCGGCGCGATGACCATGCGCACCCACATGCTGCCCCACAGGTAGAACCCCACCGCCACAGCGTAGACGCAGACGAACTTGACGAGCTTCAGCAGTGCCGCCGGGCCCAGATCCGCCAGCAACGGCCGCAGGGGCTCGGACAAGAATGGGAAGGCCCAGCTCAGGTTGCGGATCGTGGGTGAGGGCCCCAGGGCCGACAGCAGCGACCCGCCGGCGGTGCCGCTGCCCATCAGCGTCTTGAGCACGACAAGACCGCCCAGCGCCCCCACGGTCAGGATGGCGGCGGTCCGCCGCCCCTCCCGCCGCAGCAGGCTCAAAGCGAAGAACAGCGGCACGGCGGCGTAGACCGACAGCCCCTTCCAGGGCGCGTGGCCGAGTCCGGAAGCCAGCATGAACACAGCGAGCCACAGAGAGCCCCATTGTAGGGCGGAGGTTCGTACCCCGCCCGTGTCCCCGCCGTCCGGCGGGGTACACGCCCCCGCCCTACAACGGAGAGAGAGTGCAATCAGAGCCAGCATGGCGAACAGCACGGGGACGCTGACGGCGAAGACATCGGTGCCGGCCCAGTGCAGGGCGGGCGAATGGGCGAACCGCTCGTTCAGCAGCCAGCGGGGATTGCCCAGGAAGCCGGTCAGCACCACGGCCCAGGCGGCCACCGCCTGGCTCGCCCCCAGCGCCCGGAACAGCGCCAGGGCCGCGCAGGCGCTCACGGGCACCCCAAACAGGCCCAACCACAGCGCCGCGATCTGGTAGTGGGTCGCCGCGACGCCCACGGCCTTCATCACCGGCATCAGCGCCGTGAAGCGGAGCAGCGACATGCCCTTCATCGGCTCGCCGGCCAGCCAGGGCCAATCCGGCGGGCCGTCGCATACCATGAGGCGGCTCATGACGGCGTTGCGGTATAGCAGGTCGGGCCACACGAGCCGCCCGGAGAGGCTGCCGTCGGCATGGTAGGCGATCTGCCAGTAGTCCATCCCGGCAGCGAAGGCCAGGCCGATGGCCATCGCCAGCACCAGCACCACCCGGTTGGCACGGGTCAGGTCGCACTGCTCACGGCCCCACGTCAGCCCCCGGACGACCATGGCGAGCCCGAGGGCCATGGCGGCCCAACCGGTGGCCACGGCCAGCCACGGCGCCCCAGCCATGACCGCCACATAACCCAGCCAACTCACGACAACCGCCCCCACCGCGCAACTGATCCCAAGACGTTCCGGGAAAGAGCCGACACGGACGCCGCAGAGCTGCACCAGCAACCGCCCCGGCCCGTACGTGGCCAGATAGGTGCCGATCACGAACAGCAGCATGGTGGACAGCGGTGGGGGGTTCATGTAGGTCCAGCATAGATGAAGCCGGCGAGAAAGGCAACGGGGGAGGGTTGAGGGTGAAGGGGCGAAGGTAACGGCAACGGCGTCCTCACCCCTTCCCCTCTCCCGCGCGCGATACGACTGCGCGCCGGAGAGGGGAGCCCGGCGCCCGCTTCGTGGCCTCGAAGCCACAAAGCGAGCTGCCCGGTTCCCTCTCCGGAGCCTGCCGTAGCCCGCAGGGCGAAGGCGGGCGAGGGAGAGGGGCTCAGACTGCGCAGCAGTCTGCGGGGTGAGGACGCCGTTGCCGTGTCCCCGTCTCCGGTCCCGCCTCCGATTGGCTTCACTTCGCGATTGTGCTATACTCGCCGTTGTTGTTTCATAGCCTCCGCGGATCCACCGTAGCCTCAGCCATAGCCCACCCGCCGGCAGTCGAATGGACTTCAGCGGTGCGATTTCTGATTCTCCTCATCACGATGTGCCTGCTGTCCGCGGCGACCTATGCCGAGGACCAGCCCGCGACTGCCCCCCCGACCCGCGTCATCATCAAGGTGCATGGCGAGCGGGTGGAGTACGACGGGGAGATGCGCACGGTGGCGGTGCAGGGGCAGGTGCAGATCACCGCGCAGAGCGACCGGCCCGGCGCGCCCACGCTGGCGATGACGGCTGACGAGGTGGAGGGGGACCTCGCCAACGGCATCCTGGTGGCGCATGGCGGCATCAAGCTGCTGTCCCAACAGGGGGCCCTGAAGGGCGATTCGGTACGGATCAACGTCAAGACCGACCAGTTCGTGATGGAGAACGGGGCAGCGGAGATCCGCAGCGAGAGCAAGCAGTACCCGGGCAATACGGTGCGCGGTTACCTGCTGGGGGACAGGGTCTGCCGCGAGGGGGAGATCATCTTCGTCATCGAGGGGCGCGTAACCACGTGCGACCGCGCGCGTCCCCACTATTCCATCGGCGCCCGCAAGCTCACCTACAACCTCACCAAGCAGGAACTGCGCATCGAGCGGGGCCACCTGACCCTCTACGGCAACCGGCTCGTCATGCCGGCGGACCTGACCCTACCCATGGGCGAGTCGGCCCGCGGCGACCTGATCATACCACTCCCGCAGTACTCGTCGTACGACGGGCTCTACGTGTCCCCCAGCAAGCACATGGAGTGGGAGGGCAACCCGTGGGTCTTCGATGCCTATGTCCATGTGGGCACGACCCTACGGTTCCCGGCGGGCCTGACCATCAGCAATGAGGGTGACCAGGGGCTGTTCACGGCCAGTCTCGTCCGCCGCCAGCAAGAGGTGTGGGACTTCGACCAACGAAGCCGCGTGGACTATCTGCCCGAACTGCGCTACCTGCACCATCTGCAGCCCACCACGACGGACACCTCGCCGCTGGACGCGGAGATCTTCGCCGGCTACCTGGCCGAGTACCATGAGCATGAGACCACGCGGGAGGCGTCGCGGGCAGGGCTGGCGCTGCACTACTCGCCGATGCCCGAGCGCCGCCAGAAGCACGACGGATGGTGGGCTGCCACTGACCTGTACCAGACGTTCTACAGCACCGGCGACCACCTGACAGACTGGCGGCTGGAGGCCGGGGTGGGTCGCCGCCTGAGCGAGCGCGTCGCCGGCGCGCTGTGGACGGTGCACCACGAGAGCACCGGCGAGAGCCCCTTCTACTTCGATGACGTGTACTCGGACAACGAGGGCTTCGGCAGCCTCGACCTGCAACTCGACCGGCTCAACCGCCTGGAGCTGTATGGCCACTATGACTTCGACCGCTCCGAGATCCGGGACTATAGCGTCAAGATCAGCCACCGTGTGCACTGCCTGACCTGGAGCCTGCAGTACAGCTACGCGCACCAGGCCGTGACGGTCGGCGTGGACCTCAACGGCCTGACGGGCGGCACCCGCCCCGTGGACTCGACCCCGCTGGTGCGACTCGAGGAGATGCCGCCGCTACCCGAGCCGGTCCCGGACCCTGGCCCGGAGACGACGCCCCCCGCCCCATGACCGCCGCGCGGGCGTTTCCCGTTCACCCCGGCAAACCTTTCCCTGCCTGGAGTTGTTCACTATAATGGAGTGAGAACACGCTGCACGCGCATCGCCGGGTGCTCTCGCGGTGCGCGCGGTTGTGATTCGTCGCAGTCTGATCGAGGAACGCATACATGGCCTTTGCTCTGGACTCAGTCAAGAAGATAATCGACCCCAACGAACGCGAGGTGGCGCGACTGCGCCGCCGCGTGGCGGACGTCAACGCCCACGAGCCGGCGATGCAGGCGCTGTCGGACGAGCAGTTGGCCGGCAAGACGGCCGAGTTCCGCGCCCGCCTCGCCAGGGGCGAGACGGTAGAGGACCTGCTCCCGGAGGCCTTCGCGGCTTGCCGTGAGGCCGCGCGGCGGATACTGGGGGAGCGACACTATGACGTGCAGCTCATCGGCGGCATGGCCCTGCACGAGGGTCGCATCGCCGAGATGAAGACCGGTGAGGGTAAGACCCTGACCGCGACGCTGCCGCTGTACCTCAACGCCCTGCCGGGCCGGGGCGCCCACCTGGTGTCCACCAACGACTTCCTGGTGCGCTGGCAGGCCCAGTGGATGGGCCAGATCTTCGAGTTCCTGGGCATGAGCGTGGGCTACATCCAGCACGCCATGACGGATGCCGAGCGCCGCGCAATGTATCTGCGGGACATCACCTATGTCGAGAACAGCGAACTGGGCTTTGACTACCTGCGCGACAACATGGCGGTCAACCCCAACCACCTGTGCCAGCGGGAGCTGTACTACGCCATCGTGGACGAGGCGGACAGCATCCTCATTGACGAGGCCCGGGTGCCGCTGATCATCTCCGGCCAGACCGAGCAGGAGGGGCAGAACTACCGCCGCGCCGATGAGATCACCCGCAAGGTCCTGCGGGCCAACGACGAAGAGGACCCGCTCTACAACTGGGACAAGAAGGACCATCAGGCCGCCCTGACGGAAGCCGGGCAGGAGTTCGTCGAGAAGGAACTGCACCTCGACGGCGCGCTGGTGGACCCCGAGAACATCGAGTTGGCCCAGCTCATTGACAACGCCCTGAAGGCCCACAAGCTTTACGAGCGCGACGTGAAGTACATCGTCCAGAACGGCGAAGTCGTGATCGTGGACGAGTTCACCGGCCACCTGCAGCCCGGCCGGCGCTATGCCGACGGCCTCCACCAGGCTATCGAGGCCAAGGAGAAGGTCTACGCCCCGCGCGTGCGCCAGACCGTCGCCACCATCACCTACCAGAACTTCTTCCGCATGTACAAGAAGCTGGCGGGCATGACGGGTACGGCGCGGTCCGAAGAGCATGAGTTCACCAAGATCTACGGCTGCCGGGTGCTGACCATTCCGACCAACCGCCCGGTGGTGCGCAAGGACCACGCGGACGTGGTCTTCAAGACCGAGGAGGCCAAGTACCGGGGCATCGTCAACGAGATCATCTCCTGCCACGTACGCGAGCAGCCGGTGCTGGTCGGCACGCGGTCGGTCGAAGTGTCCGAGCACCTCGCGAGCCGCCTGGCTCAGGACTGGCTGCAGGCGCACGTGTTGGTGCAGATTCTGCTGCACAGGGTCAACGACGCCGGCAAGCAGCTCGATCGCGACCAGCGGGACGCCTTCCGCGCGGCGCTGCACCAGCCCATGGGTCGTCTCGTCGAGCAGGCCCGCTTCCTGCGGCGCCGCACCTCGGCGGCCCCGACCGGCAAGGGCAAGCGCAAGCGCGGCCGCGATGAGAGCGAGACGATTGATGTCACCCTCGGCGACATCGTGGGCCACTTCGGCCTCCCCGAGACCATCGCCGACCCGGCGAACCTGGAGTACCTGCTGGTGGCCCAGGGCATCATCCACACCGAGACGCCGCCGGAGCAGCGGGCGCGTTACCTCGAGCGCCTGACCGAGATGGCCACCCAGGGCATGAAGCCCGGCGACGAGAGCCACGAGAGTCAGCTCAATGTGCTCAACGCCAAGCGCCATGAGGCGGAGGGCACGATCATCGCCCGCGCCGGCGAGGCCGGCATGGTCACCATCGCCACCAACATGGCCGGCCGTGGCGTAGACATCGTCCTCGGCGGACGCAACCCCGCCAAGGGGACAAGCATCTACCCGGAGCGCTACGAGTACGTCAAGGGCGTCGGCGGGCTGCACGTCATCGGCACGGAGCGCCATGAGAGCCGGCGCATTGACAACCAGCTCCGCGGTCGGTCGGGCCGCCAGGGCGACCCCGGCAGCTCGCGCTTCTACGTGTCACTGCAGGATGAGCTGATGCAGCTCTTCGGCCCGGAGCGCTTCAGCTTCGCCATGAACTCCTGGCCGGAAGAGGAGGCCATCGAGGCCCGGCTGGTCTCGCGGGCCATCGAGCGCGCCCAGGAGAAGGTCGAGATCCGCAACTTCGGCTACCGGAAGCACACGCTGGAATACGACGACGTGATGAACCAGCAGCGCTCGGTCATCTACGCTCAGCGCCGCCGCGTGCTCAACGGCGAGAACGTCCAGCAGGTCATCCTGCGCATGGTGGACGACACCGCCCAGAACTACCTGAACCAGCGCGCCAACCCCGCCCGCTCGCCCGATGATTGGCAACTCGAGGAGCTGTACCGCGACCTGGTGCGCGTGTTCTCCACCCCGCCTGAGGACGAGGGGAAGCAGCAGAGCCGGCGGCGCCGTGGCGGCACCGGCATCGCCATCGCGCTGGCCGAGCGCGACCTGCGCATCATGGCTGAGACCGGCGAGGACGTGGCCGACTACCTCCGCCAGGCAGCCCTCCCCCACGGCAGCCTCCGCCGCAACGTGGACCAGGAGACGGCCAAGACGCTGCTGCAGGAAGAGGTCCGCAAGGCCGTGGATGAGGCCCTCGCGGAGTACTGCCCGCAGGACCAGCCCCTCGCGGACTGGCGGCTGGGCGACCTGGTGCGTGTGCTGGAGGAGAGGTACGAGGGCATCGCCGACGACCTGGGGCGCGAGGGCCTGCTGGCCATCCCGGCCCCCGACCTGCACGACGCAGTGCGGGACATGGTGCGCCAGGTCTACATCGCCCGCGAGCACGTGCGCGTAGACCTGGAGATCGAGAAGGCCACCCGCCACTTCGGCTCCATCGCCCAGCCGACCGACGCCGACGTGCTGCAACTGCTGGAGTACCTCGACTACTATCTGCATGACCTCGTATCGCGGATGGCGCTGGACGCGCTGCAGCAGGCGGACGACCCGGTCGAACTGGCGACCCGCCAGACGCTCCTGGTGACGAACCTGATGATCGAGCGCCAGGAGCGCGACAAGAAGAACAAGGACGCCGCGCCGATGCCGCTGCTGGACGAGGAGGCGGTGCGGCAGGTCGTGTCGGAACTGGCGGCGACGCACCTGGAGACCCGCCCCGCTGACCCCATCGGCTTCCTGCAGGAGCTGAGCAAGGTCTACGGCACCGCTCCCATAGCCCTGGCGCACGGGCGGATGAACGACCTGAGCCGTGGGAGCGCCGGCTTCCAGCCGACAGGCCAGCAGGATGCTGGCGCTTCTACGGCCGATGCGACCGACCTCGCCCGGCAGCTGCGCGACCTCGTCCGCGAGGAGCCCGACGAGGACGAGAGCCCCATCGGCCTCAAGGACTTCCGGCGCATGGAGCGCTACTGGCTGCTCACCTCGGTGGACAAGGCCTGGATGGCGCACCTGCTGAACATGGACGAGTTGCGCGAGGGTATCCACCTGCGCGGCCACGCCCAGCGCGACCCGCTGATCGAGTACCAGCGAGAGGCCTCGGAGCTGTTCGACCACCTGATGGCGATCATCGCCCAGCGGACGACCCAGAAGGCCTTCAGCGGCACCGAGGCGGCGGAGATGGACGGATTCATGCTGCGCGGCCTGCAGACCCAGACGGCCGAACTGCCCGACGCCGGCCCGGTGCGGACGGTCACCCGCGGCGAGCAGAAGATCCCGCGCAACGCCCCCTGCCCCTGCGGCAGCGGCAAGAAGTACAAGGTGTGCTGCATGAAGGACTAGGGAGGCGGGATTGGGGATTGGGGATTGGGGATTGGGGATTGGGGATTCGGGATTCGGGATTCGGGATTCGGCCGTTAGCGCCGGAGGCGCGGCTCACTCTAGGCGGGGGCGGAAGCCCCCGTCACCTGCGCTCTCCCCTCCCCTTCACCATGGCCCTCCCCCCGTCGTCGGGGACGATGGCGAAGCAACACCCATTGCCGAAGGGACTCTAATCAGGTATGGCACTCACGGAACTGCACGACCAGATCACCTCCATGCTCGGTACCCTCAAGGAAATGGGGGATCGTCTTTGACCTGGCCGGAAAACGGCAGGAACTAACTGAGCTGGAACAAGTCACACAGAAGGAGGGCTTCTGGGATAGCCCGGACGAGGCCCAGAAGCACATGCAGAAGATCTCGCGGCTCCAGGACTTCCTGGCGCCCTGGGAGGGCATCATCGGTCAGCTTGGGGACCTCGGCGAGTTGGCCGAACTCGGGGTCGCCGAGGGCGATGAGAGCCTCACGGGCGAGATCGAGGCCGATGTCGAGAAGCTGCAGCGCCAGGTGAATGACCTGGAGTTCCAGGCCATCCTGGGCGGCCGGTACGACAGCAGCAACGCGATCCTTTCCATCAACGCCGGGGCCGGTGGCACCGAGGCGTGTGACTGGGCCGACATGCTGCTGCGCATGTACCAGATGTGGGCCGAGGGCCGGCGCTATGGCTTCGAGTTGCTCTCGTTCGTGGAGGGCGAGGCGGCCGGCTTCAGCAGCGTCACCGCCCGCGTCGTCGGCAACATGGCCTACGGCTACCTGAAGGCCGAGCAGGGCGTGCACCGGCTGGTGCGGCTGTCGCCTTTCGACCAGGCCAAGCGCCGCCACACCAGCTTCGCCTCGGTGGATGTCATCCCCGAGATCGGCGAAGATGTCGAGGTGGACATCCCCGCCGAGGACCTGCGGGTGGACACCTACCGGGCGGGCAGCGCCGGCGGCCAGCATGTCAACAAGACCGACTCGGCAGTGAGAATCACGCACTTGCCGACCGGCATTGTGGTATCATGCCAGAATGAGCGGTCTCAGCACGCCAACCGCCGCACGGCGATGGGGGTGCTGCGGGCCAAGCTGTTCGAACTGGAGCGCCAGAAGCGCCGCCAGCAGTTGGCGGCTCTGCGCGGCGAGCAGTCCAAGATAGATTTCGGCAGTCAGATTCGCTCTTACGTGATGCAGCCGTACACGATGGTCAAGGACCATCGCACCAACCATGAGACCGCCAATGTGCAGGCGGTGCTGGACGGAGACCTGGACGATTTCATCCGGGCCTACCTACAGATGCGGGTAGGAGAGAGCGGTGACTCAGATGACGAAGCTTAGGGCACTGGGGGCCGCAGTGATCCTGTTGGTGGCAGCGGGGCTGGTGGCGGTGTATGTCCTGCCCCGACCGGCGCTGGCCGAGGGGCAGAACTCCACGGCGCTGTCCGCGGCCTCCTGCGATTGCCAGGAGACCAGCTTCGGCGACTTGGCCGCGGATGCGGTGCAGGCCGCCGGCGGGGCGGATATCGCCTTCGTCGGTGCGATCAGCTTCCGCCCCGGAACGCTCGCGCCGGGTCCGCTGACCAAGGAGCGGGTGGCCACACTGCTGGCCAACCCCGATGAGGTCTGGGCGGTCTCGCGTCTCACCGGCGCCCAGGTGCGGGCCGCGCTGGAGCACTCGGTTCGCACGGCGCCGCTGCCCAACAACGCCTTCCTGCAAGTCGCCGGGCTGACCTTCCAGTACAGCACCAGCGCGCCGCAGCACCAGCGCGTGCGGAGCGTGCAGGTCGGTGGGGCCGCGTTGTCCGATGCGGCCAACTACACCGTCGCCATGCCCCTGTCGCTGGCCAAGGGCGGTTCGGGCTACTTCAAGATCTTCACCAAGGACGCCATCACGCGGCAGGGCGACACCAGCCTCGCCGACGCCATCGCCGGCTTCGCCAGCCAGCAGGGCAACGTGTCGTACACAGGCACCGGCCGGATCAGCACGGCGCCCTGACCAGACGCGCGGGCGAGGCCGCCCGCGCTACTGGCGCGCGTAGGTTGGACTGCGCCGCACCACATGAGTAGGGCAGGCGGCTCGCCTGCCCGGGACACGGCGACCCTCTCGGGTCGCCGTTGTCGTGTCCGCAGGCAGGCCGACGGGCCGCGTGCAGCGAATAGCCTCCCTCTCACCAGCTCCCGGGAGGACCTGCCATGGAACTGCGTCTCGTCCGCGCCCGCCGCATCTATGCCGACGGCACCCACTGCGCCTTCACCGGCATCACTCGCTACGAGGACCAGGTGTTGGTCTGCTTCCGCTCGGGGGTGACGCACGTCAGTTGGGAGGGCAGGATCCGCATCATCGGCTCGGGCGACGGCGAGACCTGGACGCCCCTCGCCACGCTGACCCACCCGGACATGGACCTGCGCGACCCGAAGCTCGCCACCTGGCAGGGCGCGGCGCTCGCGTACTGCGGCGGGCGGCGACAGGAGGGCCCGCTGCAGTCGTTCGTCTCCATCGCCGCCGACGGCCGCACCTTCGGTCCGGTCCAGCCGCTGCAGGGGGTGCCCGAGGGCTACTGGCTGTGGAGCGTCCGCCCGCATGGCGACTGGATCTACGGTGCGGCTTACCGCCACACCTCGGCCGTGCTGCTGCGCTCGGCCGATGGCGTCGGCTGGGAGCAGGTCGCGCCGTTCCCGATATGGGGTAACGAGGTCTCCTTCGACTTCGACGCCGAGGGCCGGCTCTGGGCGCTGGTGCGCGAAGACTGGCAGGGCTGTGTCCCGGCGCTGTGCGTCGCTGAGCCGCCATACACGGAGTTCGCGTCAGTCCGGCGCCTGCCGATCCGCCTGCAGGGACCCATGCTCAAGCGGCTGGAGGAGGCCTGCGTGATCGTCGGGCGGCGCTGGGATGAGCCAGGGCGGCGCAACCTGCGCGCTGACGTGTTCGTGCTGGAGGACGGGCACGATCTGCAGTACATTCGTGCCTTGCCCAGTGGCGGGGACACCTCGTACGCCGGCTGGCTGGACGACGGCCCGGGCCGCGGGCTGATCTCATACTACTCGTCGCACGAGTACAAGATGGACGTGGACTGGGCGGACGAGGCGGCCAGCACGGACACCGCCGTCGCCGAGCACAGCACACCCTCGGGCATCTTCCTGGCGGACGTGCGGTACCGCTAACACTGCCGCGTGGGGCGGGACTTCCAGGACCGCCCGTCTGGCCGGTCCAGGATGTCCCGGCCCACGCGCCCCCGGAGAGACCATGGCCTACGCCCTCATCTTCGACGTAGACGGCGTCGTCGCCGACACGGAGGCTCTCAACGCCCGCGCCAGCGTGCTCATGTTCCGGGAGCTGTACGGCGTGACGGTGCAGCCCGAGGACTTCCGGCCCTTCGTCGGGACCGGAGATGAGCGATATGTAGAGGGGGTGGCGGAGCAGTACGGCGTGACCATTGACACCCAGGCGGCCGTGGACCGCCGGGCGGAGTGCTTCTTCCGGCTGCTGCAGGATGAGCCGCTGCCGGCGGCGCCGGGGGTGCTGGAGTTGGTAGCCGCCGCCCGGCAGGACCCCGACGCACGGCTCGCCATCGCCACCTCGGGGCAGAAGGCCAAGCAGTTCCCCGTCATTGAGGGCACGGGCCTGCAGCTCGCGTGGTTCGATGCCGTCATCACCGGCGACGACGTGGACCGCAAGAAGCCTGACCCGCAGATCTACCTGCGGACGGCGGAGCGGCTGGGCCTCGACCCGGCGGCCTGTGTCGTCTTCGAGGATGCCCCGGCGGGGGTGATGGCCGCCAAGCGCGCCGGCATGGCCTGCATCGCTGTCACGACCAGCGTGACGCGGGGGGAACTGACGGGGGCGGACCTGGTGGTGGACTCGCTGGCGGAGATCGCTCTGGGGGAAGTCCGGCGGCTGGTGGGCGCGTAGGCGGGTTCGTCCCCGAACCCGCAAGGGATGTGGGTTCGAGGACGAACCCACCCACGCGACAGCGTCCCCTTGCAGACTGACCGACCCTTGTGTATGCTTTGTGTCCGGAGTTGTTGCCATGAATGCACGCCTGCGCCGCATCTACAGCGATTACCAGTCCATCCGCGATGAGTTTGCGGGCCATCCCTTCATCACCGTCACGCCGGTGCAGGGCGATCCGCCGGAGGAGTACGTGATCGAGTACCGGGTGCGGGGGCTGGAGCTGGACCCGGCCACGAACCGCCCCAAGCCGCGCGACCGCCACCGCGCGCGCATCTACCTGCACCGCGACTACCCGCGCGAGAAGCCCAAGTGCGTGCTGGAGACGCCGATCTTCCATCCGAACTTCGGCAGCTACATCTGCATCGGCGACTTCTGGGCCGCCGGGGAGACTCTGGCTGACATCATCATCAAGATCGGCCAGATGATCATGTACCAGGACTACAACCCCAAGAGCCCGCTGAACGCCGTGGCCGCGCAGTGGGCGACGCAGAACGCCCGCTTCCTGCCGGTGGACAACCGCGACCTGTACCAGCCGGAGATTGACCTGGACATCGAACTGCACGACTTCGGGGCCGAGCCCGAAGATGATCTGGACATTCAGTTGGGGTAGGAGTTGGGGACTGGGCACTGGGGACCGGGCATCGGGGACGGCTGTCCCCAGCCCTCTGGCCACCACGCGCCGATCTCCCAGCCCGGGCCCCTGATCCCTGACCCCCGATCCCTGCCCTATGCGCTGTCCCTATTGCCAACAGAACATCCGCGTACAGGGGCGCTTCTGTCCGAAGTGCGGCGAGCAGATATTCGGCCTGCCCGTGCGGCCCCCGGGAGCGCCGCCCGGCACGCCGCCGCCTGCCAGCACGCCTGCTCCCGCTCCGGCTCCCCGGCCTGCAGCGCCAGCGCCGCCGCCCTATCAGCCCTTCCCCCAGCAGCAGCCGCGCCATGACTATGATGACATCCAGGTCGAGGCGGAGCCGGCCGCCGCGCCCGCCCCGGCGGCGCCCTCCGGCGGGGCGCCGGGGGCGCCGCATCAGGCCACGCGCGAGGAAGTCGGCAAGACCTGTCCGTACTGCCGCTTCCCGATCAAGCCTGATGAGCAGGTCATCGCCTGCCCGGCCTGCAAGCTGCCGCACCATGCCGACTGCTGGACGGAGAACCGGGGTTGCACGACATACGGCTGCCGGGGCGCGGCCGGGGCGGCGCCCATGCCGACGGGGCCGACGCCGGCCATGCCCTCGACCCTCTCCCCCACCGGCGGCCAGGTGCCGGGCCTGGACTACCTGCGCGCTAATGAGCTGACGGCGCGGGCGAACAACGCGTTGTACCTGGCGATCATTGGCCTGTTCTGCCTGTGCCTTCCCGTGGGGCTCGTGGGGCTCTTCATGGCGCTCGCGGTGCTCGGTGACGTCAACCGGATGCAGTCGCGCGCCGGCGACGCTCGCGGCAAGGCCATCGCCGCCATCGTCATCGCCATCGTGGCCGTCGTGGCCTGGGTGGTCTACCTGGTCATTGCCATGGCGCACCCGTCCGGCGGCTAGCGGCGCGTCGGCCAGGGGCGGTACATATGGACGCGGACTCCGAGCTTCGTCCCGGACAGCCCCACTGGACCCTCCCGGTGGAAGCCGGCAGACTGTGCCCCTATTGCCGGTCCCCGCTGCACGACCATGAGCAAGTGATCGTCTGTCCCTCCTGCCACATTCCCCACCACCTGGAGTGCTGGGTGGACAATGGCCGCTGCACGACGTACGGCTGCCCGGAGGTGGCGGCACTGGGGCTGCGGCGTTACCTGCTGCGCCCGGCGCCGGAGGGCGGGGCCCTCGAGGTCCGTCTCGAGCCCGAACCTACGCCGCCCCCCGCGTTCGACTACGCCTTCTACCGCCTGACGCTCTGGTTCTCGCTCATCGCCCTGGTCGGCAACCTGCTGTTGCTGGTCGTGCACGGGTTGCCCATGGCCGTGACGGGGCAGCCGTTCAGTCTGCTCTTCGGCCTGCTGAGCCTCGCGATGGCCCTGCAACTGCGCCAGTACCTGCGCAGTGAGCCCGGTCAGGCCCTCGGTGCACCCGAGCGGCGTCGCATGTCCGTGGCCGTCCGTGCAGGCATCGGCCTCGCCCTCGGGCAGTTCGCGCTCAATGCCTGCCTGACTTGGCTGGCGCTGCTGGGGCCCGCGCAGTAGCGGGGAGAGACGTGCGCCCTACAGAACCTCGATCTCCCGCAGCCACAGGATGTTCGGACGGGCCGCGTTGCCGCCGCCGGGGGCCTGCAGCAGGCGCAGACGACTCGTCTCCACCGGCGGGAAGCTGTGCACGGACATGTCGCGGCCGCCCTGACCGGCCACGGTCGCCACGTCGCGCCATGCCCCGTCCACGAAGGCCTGCACCGCGTAGCTGCGCGAGGTCCAGGTGTTCGCCAGATCAATCGCCCAGTAGATGAGCACCGTCTTGAGGGTGACTTCCTGCGGGAAGGTCAACTCCACCCAGTGCTCCCCCTTGCTGTCCGCGGAGGCCCAGGCGGCCTTGTCCCACGCCACGCCCTCGGTGTCGGTCACGCCATCGGTGAGGGGCGCCGTCGTGTAGCCGCTGTAACTGCTGTCCGCGGTCACCTGGACCCCCGGCAGCAGCGCCAGGTCGGGGTCGGCTTCGGCCAGGAAGACATCGTCGAACCAGGCCGTGCCCGGCTGGTTGCGGTGCAGCAGGTAGAGCGTCGCGTCCTTGACGGGCTTGCTCACATGGATGACCTTCTCGGCGAACTGCCACCCCGCAGCGTTGCGGTCGAAGGTCGCGACTTGCCCATATAGAGCGCCCCCGCCCACATAGTGCAGGTCCACGTAGAGCGCGTAGTCGGACGAGCGGGCGGCGCTCGGGGTCGGCGCCTGCTCCGTCTGGCCGATGGTCATCACCTGCTCGGCGCCGCCCCCTGGCTTCTCATGCTTGCTCCAGCCGCGCAGCACCAGCGGCCGCGCGACGGTCTGGTTGAGCACGATCGCCTGCACCGCACCGGCGTCGGCGCCGGTGGCCCGGATGGCCTGCTGCCCCCCATGCTTCACCTGCGGGTCCAGCACGTAGCCGCCCTTGCCGTAGGCGCGCCAGTTGGCAGCCGTCGCGCCCTGCGTTTCCTCAAAGCCCGCGTTCTTGAGCAGGTTCGCGGCCGCAGGCATATAGAGTTGGGCATACTGGTGGTCCTGCTCGCCGCCTTCCCAGGACACCTTGACGGTCGTCTCGCGCCAGCCGGTCTGCAGGTCGGCGCCGGCGGTCAGGACGATCGGCAGCTTCAGCTCCGCTCCCGCCTTCATCTCGACCGTCTCGGTAGTGACCGAGGAGCTGAAGCCCGGCGGGGCGGTCACGGCCACGCGCACTGCCAGCGGCCGCTCACGCCGTGTGTTGCGGGCCACGAGCAGCAGCCGACGCACCCGTCCCGTCTCATCCTGCCCCTCGTCCGTCAGTGAGCTTTCGCAGGGCGAGACCACGGTGTAGGAGGCGTCGCGCTCAAGGCTGAGCGTCTGGCCCCCGGCGACCCGGGCGCGGGCGATTGCGCCGACGCGCTCCCCGCTGCCCACGCCCCCCTGGGGGCTGACGACGAACTGCAGCGTCCGCGTCTGGCGCGGCGCCAGGCTGAATGCTCCCGGGCCGAGGCCGCCAGCGGCCAGGCTGACCTGGACCTCCTGCAGCGCCACGGGCCCGGCCTGGACCGTCACCTGGAACGCCGCCTGCTCGCCCAGCGCGACCTGGCCGCCGCCGGTGAGGGTCATCTGCCAGCCGGCGAGGATCCCGCCCGCCCGCCGCAGACGACCCGCGCTCGCCTCCAGGGCCGAGGCAATGCCCCCGTAGTCGGGCGTGTCGCGGCGCACACCGGCGACCTGCTGATCCAGTTGTCCGGCCTGATTCAGCACCTGCCCGCACAGCGTCGCGTCGGCGGTCCGGGGCGCCGAGGCCGCAAGCTGCCGCAACTGGTCGGCCCGTTGCTGCAGCGCCGTCGTCAGCTTCTCATCGGCCGCCGACGGCGCGACGGGCGCCACCGGCAGCAGCGTCGTCTGCTTCCCATCGTCGCCCACGGTGACGATGCTCGGGTCATCGAACCAGAGCGTGCCTGTGCCCTCGCCCTGGTGGGTGCCGACGAGGGCGAACATGACCGAGGCCGCATTGTCCGGGGCGGTCGCGTCCAGCTCGATCTGCTGCCAGTCGCCCGTGGCGCTGATCGAGGGGCTATTCACGGCCGGGGTGTCCTTGCCGGCGGCGTCCTTCCAGCGGATGTAGAAGCTCAGCGACCCCGGTGTCGGAAGTTCGGCCTTGCCCCAGAGCGAGAAATGGACCTTGCGCCCGCCCTTGACGGGCAGGTTGACCGACTGCACCGCGCGGGCCTTGCCGGCCATCGTCACCCGCGTGGCGCGGGGGGCCGAATGCACCGTCTTGGTGTCGGAGGCGAAGACGACCTCCCCCTCGCGGTACGGAGCGAAGCCCGTCGGGGTGCCGGTGTCGCCGGGATCGGTCTCGAAGTTGATCGCCACCGTGGGGTTCAGGCGCTCCCGCAGGCGCGACTGCGCGATGGCGCCATAGCGCGCGGCTTCGCCCAGGTCGAAGGAGGCCAGTTGCTGGTTCGCCGACGCGAAGGCCAGCACGGCCGCCCGTCGCGGCGCCAGGGTCAGGCGTACGCGCGCGCCGCCCCCTTCGCGCCGGGTGAGGGGCACCGCTGTTCCGTCCACGAGGTTGACTGCGCCGGTGAGGGGCCGCAGCGGCATGCCCTCCAGACGCGGGCCGCCCTCCGCAGGCCGCGGCGGGGTCGGCGGGTCCACATCGAGGTCGAAGGTGATCGGGGCGCCCTCGCGGGCGGGGTTGTAGGCGACCAGGTGCGGAACCAACTTGCCGAAGCGCTCGACGACGATGCTCGGGTCGCTGGCGGCGGCGCCCGTGACCGGCTCCCAGCCGGCCAGCGCCAGCCGCTTGACCAGCGGGGCGTATGCGATGAAGAGCGAACGATACTTATTGTACCAGTCGGGCCGCTCCCAGAAGTTGTAGTAGAAGCTGGGGTCCGTGTTGCTGAAGATCATGAACAGGCTGGGCTCGGCCGCGTACGGCAGGCAGGCGTGCATGTAGTCCACGAGATACGGCGTCAGGTCGCGGTCGAAGCGCTCCTCCAGGCGCGGCTTGTACAGCAGCACCAGGGGCTTGTGGTACATCAGGGCCCGCGCGTAGGTCAGGTAGCTCAGACGGACCGGCGGGCTCTCGATGGAGGGCTCTTGCTCGGAGCCGCCCAGGTCGAGGTACTGCAGCGAGAAGGGGAACTGCGAGGGGATGCCGTTGGCCATCACGAGCCGCCCGGAGGCATGCATCTTGTCCGCGACCCGCTGCAGAAACTTGTACGAGCTGAAGGCCCCGCACAGGATCGGGCGCTTCGTGTCGGGGCTGAAGGTCAGGGGTGCTGAGGCAAACGCGAACTGCTCGGCGGCGTAGTTGTCCAGCGGCCGCTCATCCACCCCGTCAAAGTAGAACCCATCCAGGAACGAGCCCGGCTTGTTGTAGGTAGCGAGGTCGCGGTCCACCGACGCCATGGTCTCGGTGCCGGTCGTCGGGCCCTTACCCAGTTGCCCCAGGTCCGGGTCGGCGTTGGCCGGACACATGGCATACCAGCCCAGGTAGCCGGTCTTGTGCGGCGCCCAGTGGGCCTGACCGACGGTGTATTGCAGCCCGCCCTGGGCGTTGCGCCCGGCGCAGTTCATGATGATCTGGGCGGCCTTGCGCGTGGCGGGGTTGTCGGACTTGAGGTCCTCGGCCAGCTTCTGCTGCACGAACTCCGGCGTCGGCTTCTCCTGCCGCTCGGGCATCCACAGCATGGCCCAGTGCGGGGAGATGTAGCGGAAGCTGTAGATCCCGTGGGCCTCGTCCCACGGGATGTTCGAGGCGCCCTCCTGGAAGGCGAAGTTGAAGTCCTCGGGGTCCTGCACCCTGGCGATGTCGGTGAAGGGCATCCAGAGGCCTTCCTTCTCGCTCCGGCGCGCGAAAGCCTCGGGGAAGAGGGCGTAGTAGGCGGCCGTAGCCGCGCGGAAGCCCTGCCGCGCGCCGGCGACGGTGCGCGCGTCGGGGGTGTAGATGACAAGCGAGAAGTCAGCCCGCGAGGGGAAGGCCTTCGTCAGCGGGCTAAGGCCGAAGTCGAAGTCCAGCGTGAAGCACTGCGCAGCCCCGTCGTAGGCGAGGCGGTGCACGACGAAGCGGTCCATCGGCACGCCGAGGCACAGTTCCCCCGGCGCGGCCGAGATCGCGCCCCAGGGGAAGGCCGAGGTGTTCCCGGTGGCCCCGACGCCGGTGTGGTGCAGGTTGGCATAGCTCCCACCGGCAATGGGCTCCTGGTTGAGGAGGTCCTGCCACCACACGCCGCCGGCCGCCTGGACCGGCAGGGCGAAGCGCACGGTGATCGCGCGGTCCTGGCCCGACAGGTCGTGTACGAAGCCCTGCACTTCCACGGCGCCGGGGCGGGCGCGGTAGGTGGCCGCGAAGTCCAGCTTGAGCGCGGCGTTCGTGCCGGCCTGGCGCAGCCCACCCTCGGCGGTCGCGACCGCGCCACCGGCCGCCACGAACTGCCCGTCAGCGGCCGCGTCGCGCAGGAGCAAGCCGGACAGCGCCCCCTGCGTCAGTGGCCAGGGCTTGTCGCCCACAGAGAGACTGGTCACGGCACCGTCGGGCCCGAGGCCCAACTTCAGCCCTCCCGAGGCGATGAGCTGCTGCGCCTGGGCAGGCAGGGCTACCACTATCAGCAGCCCGAAAGCTGCCAGGAGCTGTTGCGTCTTCATGGGTTCACCCTCCGACCAAGTCACTCCGCGTGGGCGGGTTCGTCCTCCAACCCGCATGGCTCACCGGCACACCGCGCGCGTCAGAACACCCGCGCCCCGCTGGCCAGCGCCCGGTAGCTCAGGGAGCGCTCGGGCAGGTAGACGCCCCGGGCCGCCTCGTCCAGTTCGGCGACCCCCTTGATCTCGCCCGCGAGGAACTCCCCGAGGCGTTGGGCCAGCTCGCGGTAGCGCACCGTCTGCCCGGCGAAGCGGATCTGGATGACCTCCAGGCCGAAGGGCTGGCAACACGCCAGCCACCGCCGGCGGAAGGAGGCGCCCAGGTCCTCAGCCAGCTCGGCGAGGGCCGTCGCCTCACCGACCAGCGGCTGCAAGGCCGCTCGGTCGCGCGCATCGTGGGCGTCGAACAGCTTCGCTGCCAGGGCCGTCTTGGCCGCCAGGAACCGCGCCACCAGCGCGGCATGACCGAGGTCGCCCGCAGCTGTGTCGCCGGCATGGGGCGCGAGGGCTGCCGCCACTGCGCGGTAGTGCTCCGCCGCCTCGCGCAAGGCGTCCGTGCCGTCCTTGGCGGCGTGCCGCAGGTACATCGCCTGCAGCGGATCGTCCCACAGGACGCTGCACACCTGCAGCCGGTCGTTGAGGCGCGAGGCCTCGCGGTGGGCCGCCAGGTCCGACCCGCACACGGCCGCGAAGCGCCGCGCGAGGACCGCCTCATCCACCGTCCCGTCGCCATGACACTGTTCGGCCATCAGGGCCACCCCGGCCAGCGAGGAGTCCACGTCCCAGAACGCCCCGTCATCGGACCACAGGGCGAAGGTCATCTCACGCAGGCCGGCCTCGCGGCACGCGGTCACGCACGCGCCGCCGAACTGCTCGGTGCGCCGCCAGTCATGCCACGGCGTCGGCCAACTCCAGATGCCCGAGGCCATCACGGGTTCATAGCCCAGGGCGCGATGGGCCTCGATGCGGTCGCGGTAGTGCTGCGGGTCGGGGCTGTAGTAGTCCCAGTACGCCAGGTCCACGTTGCGTGGCAGCGCGGCACGCACCTCATCGGGGATGCGGCTCTTCTGGTCGTAGTGGGTCGTCCCACCGGCCAGGCGGAAGAGCACATCGGACCATACCATGGGGCGCACGCCATGCCGCTCGCAGGTCCGCGCCACGAGTTGTAGGTGCTCGGCGTAGGTCTCCAGCCCGCGCCGGTAACCGTGCTTGTCCAGGTAGCGCCCGCGCCCCAGGTCATACGTCTCGTCCATGCCCACGTGCAGCCGCCGGCTGCGGAAGGCCTTGGCCCAGAAGCCGACCATCTTGTCCACGAGCACCGCCGTGCCCGGGTCGCCCACCAGCAGCGTATGCTCCGTGTCGCGGACACCGGAATAGGGCGGCCACTTGAGCGCCTGCTCCAGGTGCCCCAGCGCCTGGATGCTGCCGATCATCTCGATCCCGAGCGTCGCGGCGTACTCATCCAGCTCACGCATCTCGGCGAGTGTGTATGAGCCGCGCTGGTAGCCGAAGGCCGGCTCATCCGGCAGGCGGTACCCGGCCTCGGTGTAGACCATGGCGGTGTCATAGCCGAGCAGCACGAGCCGGCGCAGCCACGTGCGGAAGTGCCCCGAGGTCACGGTGCAGTTGTGGCCGCAGTCCAGCAGAATGCCCAGCGTGGTGAAGGCCGGCGCGGAGCCGGTGTCATCATCCAGCCCCGCCAGCAGCGACCCGAGCGCCCGGCCGGCCTGCGACAGCGGGCCATAGCGCACGGTGGCCACGCCCCCGGCCCGCTCGATGGCATAGCCGGGGCGGTCGGGCTCGTGGATCAGGCGCACGGTCGCGGCGGCGGTCTCGTACAGCGGGTACTCCTCGCCCAGGCAGCGCAGCATCGCGACCGCCTCGGTGGGCGTTCCCTCGGGGCTCCAGGTCAGGGAGGGGTTCTCGGTAGACATGGTTTCTCCTGTCGGCACGGATGGGGTCGGCTACACGCGCCCCAGGCGGCGCACGGTCTCGGCCACCGGGGAGGTGCGCGCCTGCCCGGGCCGGGCGTTCGCCTGCTGCTCGGCGATGGTGCGATGCAGCTCGACACAGGCCGTCTCGTAGTCCACTCCGGTCAGCTCGGACACGAGCCGCGTGCCGCGGTCAATGAGCTTCTTGTTCGAGCACTCGACGTTCGCCATCCAGTTGCTCACCAGCCGCCCCAGGCGGCCCATGGTGGCGGTCGAGACCGTGTTCAGCACCAGCTTGGCGGCGAGGCGGTCCCACAGGCCCAGCGGCGTGGCTGTCAGGCGGCAGGGCACGTGCAGCGCCTGTTCGACCCCGCCCAGGTCCGCTCCGGCTTCTCCGATGGTGACAGCCAGCTTGCGGCCGAAGGGCTCCGCCGCCTCGGCGAAGGCCGCCTGCCACACCCCTGCGCCTGGCGCCGTCGTCTCATGGGACAACAGCACCCGCATGGCGGCGTTCGGCTCGACATCGGTGCGGGAGGGGTCGGGCTCGCAGCCGATGAGGAACTTCAGCAGTTCGGCGCCGCTCAGGGCCGGCGGGTTGGAGACAATCCGCAGGGAGGCCCCGAGGGCCCCATAGCGGGCCGGGGTCCAGTCCAGGCAGCGCGACTCGCGCCCCAGCACATGCCGCCAGGCCTCCGGCGTCGCCCGCACCGGGTCCTTGACGAAGGCCCACGACGGCGGGGAGACGAGATCATCGGACTTGCGGAAGGGCGGCAGCATGAACGTGGGCGCGCGCTCAGTGGTGTCCGTGAAGATGTCCAGGAGGCAGTCGCCGGCATAGTACGTGATGCGCCCTCCGGCGGCGTACAGGCCGTGCTCCAGGTCCACCCACGCGGCGATGGCAGCCACGGCCTCGGGAGCGGCCAGATCATCCAGCAACGCTGCGAACCGGGCCGCGCTGTCCACGGGCTGTAGCCACGCCGCCGGCAGGGCCTCCAGGGCCGCAGCGGGCAGGACCTGCGGCAGCAGGCGCAGCAGGGCCTGCTCCAGCGCGCAGCCGACGGCGAGCAGCTCTGCCGTCGTCGCCTGCATCCGCGTCGAGCCCGCGACACCCATGGGGCCGGTGGCGAGGTCGAGCACGGTGACGCCGGGGTCCTCGATGACGCGGCGCGAGCGCTCGATATGGGCGCTGAGGATGTCCGCCGGGTTGTTGAAGACGAAGAAGCGGCGCTGCCCTCTCTCCCCCGCCTCCAGCAGCGTGCCGTTGACCGTGGAGGTCTCGCCGCCCTCGCTGATGGCCACCAGCACATCGCCCGCGCTCAGCCCCGCCTCGATGACCTGCTGCTGCCCGAAGCTGAGGTAGTCCTCGAAGCCCTCGACCGAGCGGATCAAGGCGTAGTCGCCGCCGGTCATGATGCTGACGACCTGATCGCCCAGCTTCGCCGCCAGGGCCGCCTGCGTGGGCTGTTGCTGCGCCAGGTTCAGCCAGAAGTGCCGCCACATGGCTTCGAGCATGATGCTCAGGCGTCCCGTGGCGCCACAACCGGAGAAGCACACGCGGTGACCGCCGGCGATGGCCTCGGTCAGCGCGTCTACCAGTTGTGCCACGGCGTCGCCGGCCAATACCCGGTGCGCCAGGGCCGCGACATCCTGATCCACCCCCTGCAGCAGCCGCACCCCGGCCGCGCAGTCCTCCTGCAGCGTCTCGGCCAGCCCGCGGGTCCGGGGGTGGGACTGCTCGGTCGGCAGCATCCCCAGGTGGAACTGCGTCTCCTGGGTCAGGAAGTGCTCGGCCTGGCGGCGATAGTCATCCATGTCTCTGCTCCTCATCGGCAACGCTGTCATCCCCGGCGCGCGACCAGGCCGGAGGTCCGCAGGGCCCCCGGCGCGAAGTGGCGGCCAGACCCGTCTCGGCCTCGCCAACCACCACCCCGAGGGACTCCACAATGTGGCGCAGCTTCAGCGTTCTGTGTCTGTTCTCCTCCCTGACTCTCGCCGTGGGGCAGACGGCCTGGCAGGAAGGCTTCGAGCAAGCCCAGGGGGGCCAGCCGATCGGGTGGAGCTTCTCGGCCACCCGGGGCGCCGTCAGCGGGGCCTGGGACGCCTCCGAGCCCGCTGGCGGCCACTCAATCCGCCTGGAAGTCAAGGAGGCCGGCGGCCGGGCCACCTGGATCTACGGGCCGCGCCTGCCCCTGAAGCCCTCCACCTGCTACCGCCTGCAGTTCAGGGTGATGCGCGTGAACGTGCAGGCGCGCGGGCGTGCCTACGTGATTCTGTACGAGAACGGCGTCGAGGCCCCGGCCTCCTGGCACGTGAGCCCGTATCTGGGCGGCACGCAGGACTGGCAGACCTGCACGGTCACCTTCCGCACCCGCCCCGATGCCAGTTGGGGCCGCCTGCAGTGCAAGCTGTGGGAGGCGCCCGGTTACGCCTGGTTCGACGACCTGGTGCTGGAGGAAATCAGCCCCGACGCCATCTCCGAGGCAGCGGTGAAGCAGCGCCCCACACCGCCGGACGACGGCTCTCCGCTGCAGCTCATGTGGTATCCTGCCCAGCGGCGGCCGGACAACACGCTGCACCTGCTGCCCGGCGCGGTCAACCCGGCCGCGATGTTCTTCTGGGGGCGTAAGGACGAGGTGAAGGAGCCGGTCCTGATCGTCGAGACCCCGCCGCAGGTGACGGTGCGCGGGCCGGTGGTGTGCAGCCGCGAGACGATCCCGGAAGCGGTGGATATCAAGCCCGAGCGCGCCACCCGCGACGGCGCGGCGGCCCTGCGGTGGCGGCTGCCGATCCGCGCCGAGCAACTCACGGCCCGGCTGAAGCCCACCGGCCCGGAATGGACGGCCTACCACTTCATCTACGTGCAGCCGGGGGCGGGCTGCCCGCGCACGTTCACGTGGCGCTGGCAGACCGAGTGCGCGGGCAAGCCGGGGCCGTGGCACGAGCTGCCCGCCCAACTGGAGCCCCGCGCCGAGGGGAAGCTCAGCCGCGTCCCGTCGTTCCCGCTCTATGCCCAGCACACCGACGCCCTGCGCCTGCCCACGCGCCAGGAGCGGCAGGCGGTGCTCGACAGTCTCGCCTATGCCGGGATCGAGGGTGGGCTGGCGCTGGCCAGCCACCAGCGCGAGTGCCACCCGATTGACCAGGAGCTGGAGCGCCAGGGGTTCCACACGTGGGAATGGCTCTGGGACGGCTACAGCCAGAAGGGCGGAGAGGGCTTCCCCCTGGTGTACGAAGAGCCGAAGGGCCCCTCGCGCCTGATGTGCCCGCAGGCGCAGGCCGAGCGGGCCGAGCCCTGGTGGTCGAGCCTGTGCGAGACGTACCGCGCGCGCATCGAGCGCGACACGACGCGGCTCATCATCAACTTCGAGCCGCCGGTGTTCAACTGCTGCTTCTGCGAGCGATGCCGCAAGGCGTTCGCGGCGTGGGCGAAGTTGCCGCCTGAGCAGGTGGCCGCCCTGTCGCCCAGGCAGATCCAGGAACTGCCCGACGATGCCTGGGGGCGCTTCCGGGCGGCCCAGAACGGGCAGATCGTCAAGAACCACTGCGCCGCCATCCACGCGGCCAACCCGAGGGTGCAGGTGGGGCTGTGCGGGCCGCAGTACGACGACTGGACCGCCAGGCGCGGCATGGACATCCGCCAGTTCGAGCCCGACGTGGCCTTCCACGCGCCTATGATCTACACGGTGGGGCTGGCCTACGCCGATCCCATCCGCTCCACCTGCGAGAACACGAAGGCCCCCGTCATCCCCTTCGTGCTGGCTTCGGACCTGGCCGTGCCGCCGGTCTTCCCCACGGCCCAGGAACTGCGCACCAATCTGCTGGTGACCGCCGCCAGTGGCGGGGCGGGCGCGGTGCTGTGGGTGGGGATCGAGTCGCTGGACGGGGAGTACCTGAACGCCCTGCGCCAGGGCCTGCGCGAGATCGCGCTGCTGGAGCCGTACGTCCAGGGCGGCACGCGCATCGAGGGCCTCAAGCTGGACACCGTCCCCGAACGCACCCGCACGGTCAAGGTCGGGGACCAGAGCTTCGAGGTCTCGCCCTTCAACACGGGGACCTCGACGATGCGCCAGTGGGCCTGGCAGTCACCGCGAGGCCGCCTGTATGTGCTGGTCAACTACGACGAGTTGAATGCGAGGCGGATAGAGACGCCGGGGGCGAAGTCGCTGCTTGGCCCGGCGCCGACGACAGTGGCGGGCCGGTCGGTGCTGACGCTGCAGCCAGGCGAGGCGGCGGCCGTCGTGGTCAAGTAGCACGGGCGACAGCCGACCAGCAGCAGTAGGGCAGGCGGCCTCGCCTGCCCCGGCCCTGATCCGCGCGGGCGAGGCCGCCCGCGCTACTGACGAACGGAAGCGAGGCCGCCCGCGCTACTGGCATGGATCGGGCACGTACCGCAGCCGCAACACAGACAGAGAGGTTCGCTTATGTCATCCCTGCAGAGCAAGGCCTGGACGTGGGGCTACATGATCGCCGGTGACGTGCCTGGCGAAGTGCCGTTCGTGGGACGGTCGTACTGCAGCCTGGAGACAGCCGCCGCATACCTGGGGACGCCCAATGTCGTGTTCATGAACAGCAACCACGACCGAGGCACGCTCACCCCGGAGCATCTCGACCCGCTGGCCGGCTGCGAGCGCATCATCTGCGGCCTGCAGCACGGCGCGTATGCCGAGACCGCGCGGCAGGTGAGCGCCCTGTCGCGCACGCGCCCGAACATCGTTGGCGGGCTGATTGACGACTACCTGGACTTCCACGGCCCCAGCGCCAAGATGACCCCCGAGGAGACGCGCGCGGTCTACGACGCGCTCAAGAGCGAGAATGACGCGCTGCGCCTGACCGTGGTCCGCTACACGTGGCAGGACCAGGCCGACCTGCTCCCCTACCTGCCGTACCTCGATGCCATCAACCTGTGGGTCTGGGTGGGGAACACGTACGACTGGCAGGTGCGGATGAGCGCCGAGCTGGAGCGGATCGGCCGCCTGACCGGCAAGCCCATCCTGCTGGGGCTGTTCCTGCATGACTACGGCGGCACGGGCGGGCCGATGCCGATGGACGTGCTGGAGGCGCAGTTCCAGAAGGCCGTCGCCTTCGCGCGCAGCGGCTTGATCGAGGGCTTCGTCATCCTGCAGAGCGGCTGGCTGGACCGGGAGGACCATCGCCCGCAGGCCCAGTGGGTGCAGCAGTACCTGCACTGGGCCTACGGCACGACGACGGGGCGGTAGGCGGCCTGTGCGCTAGCCGATGGCCCCGGAAGCGGCTGCCCGGGCGATGCGCTCGGCGTCGGGGCCCCCGACCTGCTCGATCTGGCGCCGCTGTGGCGTGCAGTGCGGGCCGCAGTTGCACGGGTAGTTCCACGGGTTGCCATCCAGCAGGTCGGCCAGCGCCTCCCACATGCGCTGGGTCTCGGCGCACAGCGTCACCGGCGTCTCGGGGCTCAGGCGACGCGACTCGGCGATGACGTGGCGATAGACCTCCTCTTTCACCTCGAAGGGGAAGGGCTTCTCGCCATCCACCACGTGCTGCCAGCAGGTGCCGCGCTCCGCCTCGGCCTGCTCGGCGGCGGCGACGAAGGCGGGCTCGAGCGTGTCCTTGCCCATCGTCTCGTCCAGCTCGGCCACGCTGTCCACAAACACCATTTCCATGCTCAGGTTGTCGGGCTTGACGCGCGAGTAGAGGGTCTCGAACATCTGCGTCGTCTCCTCGCGCCAGCCCAGGTGCGGGATGATCGGCTTGAGCTTGAAGCGGATGGTGTAGCCGGCCTCCTGCAGGCGGCGGGCAGCCTCGATGCGCTCCTCCATTGTCCCGGTCTTGTCCTCATACCGGCGGCTGGCGGTGTGGGTGGACAGGGTCCACAGCATCATCGTGTGCCCGTTGTGCGGCAGCGACGCCAGGAAGTCGGTGTTGGCGCTCTTGGTGAACAGGATCAGGTAGCGGTCGTCACGGCGGGCGAAGTCGCGCACCAGCAGCTCGCAGGCCCCGTACTCGGGCTCGAGGGCGAAGACATCCTGCTCCACATCGTACCGGAAGGTCTTCTGCCAGGGCGTCTGGTCCACGAACTCGCCGACCTTGTCCACAAATTCCTCGACGTTGAGGTTCACCACGTACACCGAGCCGCGCTGGCAGTACGAGCAGCGATGGGCGCAGCCCCAGGCGGAGTGCAGGTCGTGCAGGCTCCAGCATACGTGCGCGGGGTTCCACTTGTCGCGCAGCTCGTAGTGGAAGAACGGCGCGGCCCCCAGCATCGCCAGGATGCGCCCGCCGGTGAACCACTGCTTGCAGTCGCCGTAGGCGGCGTGCGCCTCCACGCACCGCTGGTACAGTTCGGTCTTCGCCACTTCAGCCCGCTGCTCGGGCGTGAGCCACTTGAAGGCCGTGAACAGGAAGTCCGGGTCGCCCACGTCGCGGTAGGCGCCCTGACGGACTTCGCCGATCCAGCCACTGTCGCGGATGGCCTGCGGCAGGTCCTCGGGGGTGAGCACCTGCACTTCGGACATGCTGCGGCCCAGGCCGGCGACCAGACGCTCCAGACGCCGGACGTTGCGGTCATCCTGCAGCGCCCAGTCCATCGCGTACAAATGGCGTGGCTGGAGGTTGTACATGCGGTGATCTCCTGTTATGCGGCGGCGGCAGGCCGCCCCTGTCAGTGTGCGGCGACCAGCCCCAGCTTCTCATCGGGCGCCATCGGCACTACCCTGGCGTGCCACTGCTCGCCGAAGTGCTCGGCCATCCAGAAGCGCCCCGGGCCCCACCCGATCAGCCCAATGGCCGGGGACACGTCGTAGATGCCCACCAGCGTGAAGTCCCCGTCGGCCTTCAGCAGGCCCTTCTTGCCCTCGACGGTGTAGCAGCCGAACCACCAGTGGTCGTCGTGGTTGCAGACCGTCTGGATGCCCAGGTTGGTGTAGCCGCTCGGGAGCACGTGGGTGCGCAGGTAGCGCAGGTCGCCGTCGTACTCGTACGCGTAGTTCTCTTCGTAGCCCTGGGGCAGGCCGCCGATGATGAAGAAGTGGCCGTCGTGGGCCTCGACGCCCCCGGCCCCGAAGGTCGCCTCCGGCACGGGCACGATGCGCTCCAGGGACAGGTCCGCCGCGTCGTAGACGTAGACCTTGGAGTCCGCGCCCGGCCGGTTGAACTGGTTCGACCAGGCGACGTACAGCTTGTCGCCGGCCAGGCACAGGTCCCCGTGGTGGGTCGGGACCTCCACCCGCGCCAGCACCTGCCCCTGCAGGTCGGTCTTCACCAGGACATCGGTAAAGCTCCAGTACAGTGTGTCTACCGCGTTCCCGGCAATGCCCTGGAGGTGGTGGGGGTACTGCCCGTCGCAGATGACTTCGGCCGGCAGACCGGACGACGGCGCGGCGGACGATGCCGCCGCGCCGGGCTTGGGTTCCAGCATGACGTTCTCAGGCCTTCCTTCGGGCCGCCCGGCAGGCGGCCGTCACCCGGACCGCGCGCCTCAGTACCAGCCCTCGTCCTTCCGGGCCGGCGGCGGTTCGGGGGCGGGTGCGTCCGGGTCGTAGACGAGTCCCTTGTGATCGGCGGCGCGGTGCGCCGGCTCCTCGTCGAGGCGCCACGGCTTCGACTCGCTGAACACCGGACGAGTATTGAACTTGTTCGCGACGGTTCCCTTCTTCTCGACGTGTTTGAGGCAGCCGATGATGCAGCCGCGCGCGCCGCAGGCTGCCACAGGGTGGGCCGACAGGGCCTGCAGCGCCGGCATGGTCGGGAACATCGTCCGGCCCAGGTCCCACGCCTCCAGCCACGTGACTTCCTGCTCGCCAATCGCCATGCGCACACCGGGGAAGCGCTTGGCGAAGAACGGACCGCTGGCCTTGTTGAGGCCGAAGTGCGTCAGCTTGCACTTCCCCAGGTCCAGGTCGTTCCACTCGATCCGGTGGCCCTCGACCTCAATGGCGACGGCCTGGTCCGCCGCGATGGCGCCTGCCGGGCACTCGGCGACACAGCGCTTGCAGCGGTCGCAGAGCACGCCGGTCTCGATGGGGTCGGGCTCCAACTCGGCATCGGTGAGCAGCAGGCCAAGGCGCTGCCGGGGGCCGAACTCGCGGGTCATGAAGACCTTCGACCAGCCCATCTCGCCCAGGCCTGCCAGGGTCGCGGCGATGCGGTGCTGCACCACGACTTCGCGTGCCGGCAAACCGGGGCCGGGCGAGGGCGCGGCCGGCCCGAACTCGCGTTGGGTCGCAATGCCGCTGAGCGAGCAGGCGTCATGGCCGTGCTGCTCGACAAACCGCGCCAGCCGGTAGTTGGCCACCCCGAGCATGTGGTTGAGCCCGGCATAGCTGAAGATGTGGTACGACGGGTAGTGCGTCCCCTCGTCCACGCCGCGATGCGTGCCGCGGATGATGCGCTTGACGAAGGCGACGACGGAGCGCGCTTTGGGCATGATGTTGCGCGGGTGCATGTCGGGCGGGGCGCCATCGAAGCGCTCGATGTTCGCCACCCCGAGCTTGTCCACGCCGACGACGTTCAGGGCGTACTCACGCAGGGCTTCCTTGGTCAGCATGGGCCTCACGCCTCCTCTTTCGCCGGGCGGAAGGGCGAGGCGAACTTGCGGGTGAGCTTGCCGCTGTCTTCCAGGTGCGCCACGCAGGCCCGGCCGCACGCCGCGCCCAGCCGGAACGGCTCCGAGCCGGTGGAGTACGGCAGGCGGCTGATGCCGGTCTTGCACACGCGGCAGTTCTCGATCCGCAGCGGGTACCAGCCGGCTTCACCGGCACACAGCGGAGCGCGATGCAGCTCGGAGGCATTGAGCGCGGCGGCCGGACAGGCCACTGCGCAGGCACCGCAGTGGTCACAGACGCTGCCGGCGAAGGGCGCGTCGACCTCGAACTCGGCATCGGTGAGGATGATCGTCAGCATCTGCCGGGGACCGAACTCCGGGGTCAGCAGCCACTTGCCGCGCCCGATCTCGCCCAGCCCGGCGGCGTGGGCCGCGTAGTCGAACTCCAGGATGACGTTTGGCTCGGGCTTGTCAGGTCCGACACTGACGCCCTGGGCGCGCATGTCGCCGGCCTGGTGGAATATCGGCGTGGCTTCCCAGCCCTCGTTCTCCAGTCGCCGGCAGAGCTGGTAGGTCGTCTCCAGCGCCACGGAGCCGGGGATGCCCATGTTGAGGGTGTAGCCGGCCGTGCCCACCTCCATCCCTTGCAGCGACCCGCGCGGGATGCTGAAGGCCAGCACGATGACTGAGCGCGTCTGGGGCTGGATGGCCAGCGGGCTGGCCTCCGGGGCAAAGAGCGCGAACCGCTCGACCGGCGCCACGCCGATCAGGTCCACACCCATGCTCCGGGCGAGGTCTTTGAACTCCTGAGTTGTCACGGTAGATCCTCCCAGTCTGTGCCTGGTGGCAGTGTTCACGGTGGGAGTATACGCCGCGCGTCCCGGGGCCGAAATGGCCGCGGCGATAGTTGTGGTGGGACGGGACGATAGCACCCCGTCAGTCGTCCTGCAGCCTCATCTGCTCGCGGTAACGCGTCGGCCGCAGACCCGTGTGGCGGGTGAACACGCGGCTGAAATGGCGCGGGTCGGGGAAGCCGCAGCGTTCGGCGATCTCGACCGAGGTCAGGTCGGTGTGGGCGAGCAGCGCGCGGGCCTGCGCCAGGCGGCGGAGCGTGACGTAGCGCATCGGGGGCACGCCGAGGGCTTCGCCGAAGATCTGCCGCACGCGCACGGGGCTCAGGTGCATCAGCTCGGCCAGCCGCGCGACGGTCCAGCCGCCGCGCAGGTCGGCATCCACGGCCGCCAGTGCGGCGGTCAGGCGCTCATCGGCTGCACCGGCCGGGCGCAGCTCCCCGGCGGCCCCCAGCTCGCTGAGCCAGCGATCCACCAGCACGCGCGCCCAGCCCTCGGCGCCGAGGGTCACGACGCCCTCGCGCCCCCGCAGTTGCGCGACCAGTTCGTCCCACGGGGCCACGAGCGCGGCGAGGTCGGCGACCGTGTAGACCGTCGGCACGCGATAGAGCCGGAAGAAGTCCACTTCGCCCCACACGTGCATCTGGAAGCTGAGCACATGGCGCGTGGCCGGCCGGTCGGAGCGGTTCTCGGCCTGTGGCGAGCACCCCGGGGGGAAGAGCACAAGCGTTCCCGGCCCGCAGTCGCTCTCGCCCTCCGGCGTCCGCAGATGCAGCGTGCCCTCGGTGATGAGCCATAGCACGGCATGGTCGCGCCGACCAGGCTGCAGCGTCCAACCCGGCGGGACCGTCATGCGTGTCGCCCAATAGAACGCAAACGACAGCGCGCCGGCAAAGCCCACGTGCGGCAGGGGAGCGGAATGGAAGGGACTCTGGCTGGTCGGCATGGTCTTCCGTCTGCGACTGGCCGGTGTGGCGGGCTACACGATCCTGGGTATCTGCAGCGGCGCGACGGGGAAGACCGCCACCTTCGCGCGCCTGAAGCGCCGGGCCATCGCCGCCATGAGCCGGTCCCAGTCGTTGTCGCAGTACCAGTCGCGGTTCGGCGGGACGAAGCCCCGGCCATACTGCGGCGAGTAGAAGAACACCGGCGCCTTCATCAGCAGCTCGTCCGTGCGCGGCGCCGGCTGCAGCGGCGGGCGCTTCTTGAACTCCTTGAGCGGCCCGTGGTACAGCCCGTGGAAGATGCTGGGGTCGGCGAAGTCGCTCAGCAGCAGCATCGGGCAGCCGAACTGCAGCGCGGGCGCCTGGACTTTGCTGTACTGCGTGGCATCGGCATCCAGCGGGTAGCCGTTGCAGATGATGAGGTCCGGGTGGGCCTCGGCCATCGGCGTGTCCCCCACCTTGCGGGCCAGCGCGATGGCGGCGCGGTGGGCCTTGGTCGGGTCCCCGGCGTAAAGGCCACACATCTCCTTGCGGGAGTTGATGACGGCGCACAGGGACACGTTGAGGCCGAACAGCGCGGCGGCCTCCTCGATGTCGCGACGGGAAGCGTTCTCGCGGGGCGGACCGCCCCAGGGCCCCCCGGTAAGCCGCCCGTGGTGGAAGTGGGTCGTCGAGACATGGCAGATGCCCGGCAGCACCATCTTCGCCCCCCCGGCCCAGGCCACCAGCCGATGCGGATAGACGCACGAGATCGTCACCGAGAAGTCAGCGGCGGCCGCGACCTCATTCACGAGTACGGGCGTGCCGGCCGAGGTGAGGCCCATGTATGTCACGCGCGGGCTGTAGGCATCGTGCGATACAACCTGCCCGACCGTGTCGCACAGCGTCCCCAGGCGCCGGCGCACTTCCCGCCGGTTCATCGTCCGGTGGGCGCCGTTGCCCAGGACGATGCTGACCTGCCGGGGCGGGATGCCGGCTTCCTGCAGCTCGTCCAGGACGCGACGGCACAGCCACTCGGCGGGCGTGGGGCGCCGGAAGTCGTCCACCAGCAGCGTGGCGGTCCGCGCCCCGCGCGCGGCGACGGAGATCGGCTCAGCGCCCACGGGGTGCGCGAGGGCCCGCTGCACGTCCGCCTCGGCCATCGCCGGGCGGTCGCGCATCGGGCACACGGTGACGGTCCAGTTCGCCGGCAGCGCGAAGTCGCATTCGCTGTCATGGGTCGCCGACCCGACGCGCAGGCGCACCGTCTGGCCTCTCTTCGCCATCAGCGCAGTGCCTCCAGTCCGGCCACGGCGGTGTCGGCCCACAGCTTGCCGGTGCCCTGCGGGGCGCGCACGTGCCGGCACAGCCGCGTCTCGTAGCTGCCCTCGTCGAGCGCCTTGTCCGTGGCCACATAGCCCACGGTGCCGTTGGCGATGCCGATGTTCATCGTCTGGGCGAACGGCGAGCGGGCCTTGATGTCCAGGCCAATCTCGGTGAACACCTCGCCCGGCAGGCCGACAATGGCCAGGTCGCCCAGGCGCAGGCTGTGGATGGGCACGGGCCATTCGCTGGGCTCGTCCGCCAGCAGCACCAGCTCGCGCGCGTAGATCCACTCGGCGTCCTCCCACTTCTCGCCGCTCTCGTAGACCGTTCGGGCGGCCGCCAGCTCCTCGGCGGTCGGGGTGCGGGCGGGGAAGTTCACGTGCGCCAGCCGCGCCCCCAGCGGCACGTCGTCGCGGAAGTCGTCCTCGCGCAGGCCGCTCCAGATCCGCCAGGCCTCGGCGGCCACGACGTTGGCCACACGCTCGATCTCGAACGTGATGCCCTGGCTCACCCGCGCCGGGTTGGCGGCGTCAATGTTGTTCACATCGCCGAAGGTGCCGTTGGCCAGGGGGCAGACGAACTGCGCCCCCGCGCAGCGGTTCAGCGACCGGCCGAAGGCGGCGAAGTAGTCGGCGCAGATCACGTTGTGGTCCTCGCGCACGCCCACGTAGTGCAGGCTCAGGTTGCCCAGCGCGGCGATGGGCGCGCCCTCGGGGGTGCGCAGGACCAGCAGCCCCAGTTGCGGGTCGGTCGGGCCGGCGGGGCGCAAGGCGTCCGGGTTCTGGTGCCCCGGGTTCATCCGCACCGTGCCGTCCTTCATGTGCCAGCGCCGGTTGTGGACCTCGCCGGGACACGACCCGGCGGCATGGGCCATCTGGGCCGGCTGCAGGCGCTTGAGCGCCAGGGCGAAGGCATCGGCGATGCGGGAGGCGACCCATTCGGCATAGCCCTCT
This sequence comes from bacterium, assembly GCA_021372615.1. NCBI lineage: Bacteria > bacterium. Next base: position 41,623 of record JAJFUB010000171.1, read on the forward strand.
TCGGCCGGCGTGCCCAGCGCGCCGGAGATGGCCGGCCCGGTGTGGGTGTGCGTGCCGGCGATGAGGACGTTCTCGGGCGCGATCCCCGTGCGCTCGGTGATGAGAGCCTTGGCGGCGTCCACGACCTTCGTGGGTACCACAATGAGGTCGCAGATCACGAACCCCAGGGTCGTGTCGCCGTTGGACACCGCGATGGCCTTGGCATGCAGCGGGTCCATGATGTTGGCGGCGATGCGGTCGTTGAAGTAGCCGATCAGATGGCAGCCCAGGCCGGGCGTGATGTCCACCTGGGCGGCTCCAGCGGTCAGTTGGGGCATGGCACTCTCCTGTACAGCATTCAGTAAGCAGCAGCTACCGGCGGCCAGAGTTGGCCGTCGGTAGCGAACGGACCTCCTTGGCGGCAGGCGGCGGCTACTGGGCCGCCAGCGTGGCGCTGCCGTACGCCGGCAGCGACACCTTCAGCGTGTGATCGGCCACCTCGACCTCGCCGACGCCCTGCAGCCGTCGGCACTGGGTCACGTCCTGCGCCAGCTTCAACGTAACCGTCTGCGGCTGCGCGGTCGGGTTGGTGACGAGTACCCGGGTCTGCACTTCCGCCTGCCACGCGGCGGCCTGGACGTCCTTGTTGTCCACGGTGACGGGCGGCAGTGGCCGGCCGGTGGTGACCAGCTTGCCCGCCAGCGCCGTCTCCGCGTTCAGCTCCTTCATCCGCGCCCACAGCGGGGTCTTGGTCAAGTCCCAGCCGGGATCGTGCACGGAGTACCAACTGATGCCCTTGGCCCCGTTGATGAGCGCCAGGTAGACCATGGACAGCGCCTGCTCGTAGGTCGGCTGGTTGGCGGGCTTGTCGCGATCCATGACCCAGCCGCACTGCAGCACCGCCGTCAGGTGCTGCCACGGCCGCAGCACCGCCTTCGCGGCCTTGACGGTGTCGGACACCTGGGTCAGCGGGTTGCGGGGCAACGGGTACGGGTCCACCTGCAGCATGTCGCAGAAGTTGACCCAGAAGGGGAAGCTGGGTGGGCTGGCGATGGTCAGCAGCACCGGGTGGGCGCCGTCCAGCGCGCGGATCTCCCGGTAGGCGTTGGCGACCTCGTCCATGACGTCGGGCCGCAGGTCCGGCTCGTCAATGATTTTCCAGTTCAGCACCGCCGGATGGGTCTTGAAGGCCGCGACCTTGGCCAGCGTGTTGGGCAGGTTGGCGGCCACCTTGCCCCCGGTGTAGAAGGGCACGTCCATCATGATCCCGGTGCGCAGGCCCTCGTCCAGGAGCTTGCGGAAGTCCTCCAGCGCCGTCGGGTTCCCGCCCTGCACGGCGTTGAAGCCGTTCTCGGTGAGCAGCGGGTACTCGTTCACCCCGACATGGTAGGCGCCGATGGGGAAGAATGGCTTGCCCCCCACCAGCAGCGTCCCGTCCTCGGTCATGTTGGCGGAGCGGCGCACGTCGTAGGCGAACACCTTGACGGCCCCCGCGCCCGAGCCGAAGGTCAGCTTGAGCGCATAGTCGCCGGCCGGCAGCGCGGGGATGGTGGCCGTCACCACCAGCACGCCATCAGGCCGGGCTTCGGCCTGGGCGGAGGCAGCCGGCAGGGCGCCGCCCGCTCCGCCGGTCAGCGCCGCTTGCGGCTGCTGTTGGTCCCAGGCGTCGCGCAGACGCACATCGAGCTTCGCCGTGGTGGCCTGCCCCGCGGCGACCGCGATACGCACCGGATTGGTGGTTACCGGCGCCGGCGCCTCGGTCATCACGAAACTGACATCGTCGAACCAGGCCTCGCCCGGCGACATCAGGCGCAGCAGCAGGCTGGCACGCACGGTGTCGGGGTCGGCGGTAGCCTCCAGGGAGAGCTGCCGCCACTCCTCGCTGTCGAGCGTTACGGCGTCCGAGTACTGCCCCTTCGTGTTCGCGCCCTGGGCGTTGTAGTACTCGATCTTCAGAACAGCCTTCGTCTGGCCGCCCTTCACACCGCGCGCCCAGACACGCAGTGCGTACTTCGCGCCGCCCTGCAGGTCCTTCACCGACTGAGCCACGAACGGGTGCGACTGGTCCTCGGCGCTGAGCTTCAGCGAGGCCGCGCCCGTGTGGCCAACGGCCGTGTCGCTCGCGGCGTTCGCGGGCTTCACGAGGGCCCAGCCTTGCAGGCCCTGCTCAAAGCCGGGGTTCGCCAGCGTCCATTCCTTCAGCGGTTGGGCTGCACACATCGCCACCACCAGCATCCCCCACACTGACATCTCCATCCAACGCATTGCTTTGCACTCCTTGTCATATGACCAGACGCCCGCCCAGTGTTGCGTCCCCGAAGAGGCCGACCCTCCCCCGTAGGGCAGGCGGCCTCGCCTGCCCACCGTCGTCGCACGCGGGCGAGGCCGCCCGCGCTACTGGCGGATGAGACGGAACGGCGGGACACGCGCCTAAGGCTGCAGCGGCCGGGTGGTATCGAGCACCGCCCAGTCAGCGGGCGGCATGCCGAAGTCGGGGATCGTCATCCGCTCCCCGTCACGCTTCGCCGATTCGTGGGCCACGATCCCCGGGGCGTCGTACCGGGCCGCCTGCCACACATGGTTGGGCGGGAGCTTCTGCGCCACGACCGAGCGCACGAAGTCGTTGACCAGGAAGACATGGGTGCCATCGTGGCCGTTGGGCACGCCGGCGAACTCCACGGGCAGCTGCCACCATGGCTGGGCGTGCGAGAGGCCCAGGAACTTCTTGCCCAGGTACTCGCGTGGCAGGTCGCCCAGGTTCTCCTCCGTCACTTCCACCCCGTCGAACACGCGGATACCGCTGACATCCTCACGCCGCAGCGGCACGAGCTTGGCGGCCTCGCGGTACCGGATGTCGCTCGCCCGCCCGAAGTCCTCGGGGAAGTCGAGCCAGGTGAAGACGCCCTGGCCCGGCTGTTCCTCATAGGCCGCGCGGGTGCCCATGATGGTCATGCGCCCGTCGCCGGCGCCGACGCGGCGGAACTCATTGACCCGCGCCATGCCCCCGTCGGAAGTGCGGAAGAGCGCCGACTCGTTGCTGAACACATTGCCCCACAGGCTCGTCTCGGCGCGGAAGACGCCGTCGTCGTGGTGGTCCAGGTCCACCTGGCCAAAGCAGCACACCTCGGTCATGCGCCGGAACGTGACGCCGAGGACGAAGGCCGTGGAGTGCGTCGGGTAGAGCATCGGCGGGAAGCTGGCAGTCGGCTTCCAGGCATCGCCGCCGCTGTGCATGTACGAGGCGTAGAAGTGGGCCATGTCATGGTGGTACTGCCCCTCGCCATAGACGAACTCGCCGAACTTCCCGGCCGCGAACTTGTCGCGGCAGAACGTCGTCTGTGCCCGGTAGTAGCTCGTCTCCCCCAGCATGTAGATCAGCCCGGTGGACTTGACCGTGTCCACCAGCTCGTCCAACTCCTCCAGCGTGACGCCCGCCGGCACGGCGCTGTAGACATGCTTGCCGGCCTTGAGCGCATGGACGGCCTGAGGGCCGTGCAGCCAGCGCTGGGTGAACAGCGCCACACAATCGCAGTCGCTGCGGCACAGGGCCTCCAGCGAGTCGAAGGTCTTGGTCACGCCGAAGCGTGCCGCTTCCTTGGCCAGACGGTCGGGTATGACGTCGGCCAGGTACACTTCGGCGACATCCGGGTGCCGCTGGAACACGGGCACGAAGCACGTCCCGAACTGCCCGGCTCCACAAAGGCCAACCTTGATCTTCATCGGTCTGCTCCCTGACGAGGCCGGGCGTGACGTCCGGCCAGCTTGCTGGGGGTGTTGTTCGCGGGCCGGGGCAGTATTCCCTCCGCGCCAGGGTCGGTGCGGACCGACGTGCCCCACTCGGCACACCCGCGGGCGGCGAGATTCTCCGGAATGTGCTCGGAGCCCCGTGCGTCTACTATGATTGATAGTAGCCACGAAGCCTGACCATGAGAGACCGCAGACACCGCGCAGCCAGACCATGGCCAGCCCACGAAAGGACCGAGTCACATGAAGACGCTACGCACCATGCTGGTACTCACAGCCCTCTGTCTGGCCGTCGTGGTCTCGGCCGCCCCCGCTGGCAAGCCCCGCCAGGGCGCCCGGAACACGCCGCCGACCGCGACGATGGCGCAGAGCCACAGCCAGCCGGCCAATCAGGCCGCAGCGAACCGCGGCTGGGGCAAGACGACCCCGACCCCGCAGCGGCCGCAGGGCAACGGCCCGGCTGCCTCGGGCAACGCCCCCGGCACACCGGCAACGGGCCCCTTCGGCCAGGGCGGCAATGCTCCCGGCTACGGCCAGCCGAAGCCCAACGCCCCGAGCGGCCATGGGCCCGGCCAGACGCCCGCCGGCAACGCCCCCGGCTACAGCCAGCCGAAGCCCAGCACCCCGAGCGGCCATGGGCCCGGCCAGACGCCCGCCGGCAACGCGCCCGGCTACAGCCAGCCGAAGCCCAACGCCCCCAGCGGCCACGGGCCCGGCCAGACGCCCGCCCGTGACGAACGCAGCCGCTCCTACGACCACCGTGGCTTCGCGCCGCCGCAGCCGCAGTGCCCGGCGCCCCGACACGATGGCCACGACCGGCCGTCCGGTCGGCACAATGACGGCCACTGGCGCTATCTGCCGCTGGTGGCGCTGATCCTGCGCGCCTTCACTCCGTCCGATCCGGATGTGCTGGGTGCGGTGATCATCGGGGCCGACGACACCTTCCTGGGCGTCATCAGCCGCGACACCGACGACCCGGAGTCCATCACGAACCGCGAGGGGCGGTGGGGCAGCCGTTGGTCGGACGAGTGCATCTGGAACCCGGAGGGCTCGTGGGGCAGCCGCTACGCCCCCGACAGCCCGTGGAACCCGTATGCGACCCGCCCGCCCCGGGTATTCGACGACCACTACTTTATCGGCTACCTGACCACCAACACCGACCTGCATCCGCGGATTGACCCGGAGTGGCTGCGGACCTACCTGCGCGTCCCGCGCTGGTAGCCGCACCCTCTGCACGCAGCGCAACGGGGCCGCCGAGGCGGCCCCGTTGCTGTTCTCAGGGCAGGGACGCTACCGTGGCAACTCGATCTGCACCGGGCAGCCGAGCTTCATCTGCCACACCGCGCCTTCGGCATGGTTCACACCGGCGGCGGTGCTGATGCGGAAGGTGTTGCGGCCGGTGAAGGTCCGGCGGGGGAAGAAGACCTCCTTCGTCTGGTCGCCGACCAGCGTCAGACCATGGTCGCGCGCGAGCACGATCAGGCTCTTGTCGCCCTGTCGCCTCACCTCGGCGATCTCGTACCCGTGGGTGTAGCCTCCCGGATGGGTCACGATCATCCAGCCGCCTTTGAGGGTGTCGCCCACGGGCAGCGTCGCCGCCGTCACGAAGCCATTCACCCCTTGCCCCGCGGCCCGGCGCGGCGCCGCCTCGATCGCCCCGCTGTACGCCGCCGTCTGGCAGGTGACACCGAAGCCCTCGCCGGCCAGTGACTCGCCCTCGAGGAGCCAGGCGCCGATCACCTTCCCGGCCTGTCGGCGCACGATCCCCAGCCGTCCCCGCAACCGCACACCGGTCGCCGTGACCCGCTCGGGGTACGGGGCCTCGTCCGAGGTGCTGATGATGGTGTCCACACAGTCCCCATGCGTCACCTGCAGCGCGGTCGCGAAGTCGTCCGCCGGAGCCAGCGCCAGGGGCTGCACGCTGCCGAGGAAGGGCTTGCCGGCATAGGGCTCTTCCACGACGGCGAAGAGGCTGGTGAGTGTGTCCCCGGCTTGACGGCGGACGACCAACTGCGGCATCCAGAACGCGAAGGACTGGGCGGAGTCGCTCTTGCTGCGCCGGACGGACGGGCTGCGCCCCAGGTATACCTGCGCGGGAACGCCACCGACGACGTGGGCGCGTACGCCGCGCCCGGGGGGCTCGGGGTAGGTGAAGGTCACATCGCACGGGGTGGCAGCTTGCCCCTCCCCCACCTCGCGGATCAGACCGTACGGGTTGTACTGCGATTGCTCGTCGCGCGGCTCCTGCCAGGTCTCACCGGGTTCGAGCAGGCTGCCTTCCCGGGGCTTGAGCGGCAGGCTGCAGGCGGCTGTGGTGTCGGTGTCGGCGTCACCGTGCAGCAGCCAGTCATGCGTGCGGCCGCCCCTGACCCGGAACAGGTCCACCACGTAGGCGTCACGGGCGGAGACGGGCACCATGACCAGTAGCCGCCGGTAGGCCTGTAGGTCCTTCACCGCCGCATAGGCCCGGCGGCCGTCGGCCTCGACGGCCGAGACGCCCGCGGTGTCGGGGAAGAACCACAGCAGGTCGCCATCCGACTTCGCGCTGTTCTGGCTCTGCCGGTCAATGGCGACGAGATTGTGGCTGATGGTGCAGGAGTTCCAGCACCGGGCCCGCGTGTGGTTGTAGCCCAGGTCCGGGAGCATCTCCCGCTCCCTGGCCCACAGCGACAGGTTGAGGCTATCCAGGTGGGAATGGCCATACGCGCCCGAGAAGTGCAGTTGCGCCTGCATCTGGTCCGCCCCCTCGCCACGCCCCAGCGAGGCGTGCCCGTAGCCGGGGCAGATGCTGGAGACGGTCTGTTGCCGGGGCCGCGAGCGGCGTTCCCCGGGCCAGGTGTCGTGTACGGGCGTCGAGCAGCCGTTGGGGAGGTCCAGCACCTCCGGCGCGTGCAGGGCCGTGGCGATGAAGGGGGCTTCGTTCAGCGGGTCGAGGTTCTCGAAGTGCTTGCCATCGGCCGGGTCCACGAAGCCCGGCGGGTCGCTGTAGCCGGTCAGCGCCACGAAGTCGGCATTGACGCGACTGATCGTCTGGTAGTGGTACGAGGGGGCTTCCTTCCACATGCCGTCATAGAAGCAACCGCCGTACAGGATCTCCTTGAGCCAGTTGTACGCCCAGTGGACGTAGTGGGGCTCGTTGATGACTTTGCCCATCGCCACGGCGGTCATGAGCGAGGAGGGCGCGATGTTCCCGGCGTTGATCTCGGGGCCGAAGGTGTCCTCGTAGGCGAAGCACGCCTTCAGGAAGTCCTTCTCGAAGCGCGCGCGCGCGTCGTAGCCGCGCTGCCCGGAGAGCCGGTCGAACTCGGGGCTGTCGTAGACGAGGTCATAGGCCTCGGGCACACCCCCGGGCAGCTCATCCTCCGCCCACCGGCCCCACTTGCCGCCCGCGGAGGGGTACGGGGGCTGCTGGGACTTCCGGATGTAGAAGGTGGTGATCCACTGATCCATGACCGGGTAGTGCGGGTAGACCTGGGCGATGCGGTCGAGGATCAGGGCAGCCCGATAGGCGTAGGCAGGCTTCTGGGTTGCCTGGTAGGCCATCCCGAGCGCCCGGCACTGGCCCACGATCCAGTTGCGCCGGTGCATCAGCAGGTGCGCGGGCAGGAAGATGCGGATGCCGGTCTGCTTGTCCACCTGGAACGGGTAGCTGAAGCTCTCGCCCAGCACATTGGGCCCGGCCATCACCTGGTCATCGGGATAGGCCGCGTTCGGGTACGTCGTGCCACACTGCTTGCACTGCAGCTCGTTCGGCCGCTCCACCGTCCAGGTGAAGGTGTCGCCCGGGTAGCCGGCGTGGCAGTGGGGGCAGTAGCAGAACCGGCAGAAGGGCCGGTCGGGCACGAAGGCGAGCATCTCCTCCTCGCTCATCGCCATGACCCGCGCGACGGCCCGCTCGTACTCGGCTGCCCGCGCCGGGTCCAGGTCGTGCTTGAGCACGGGGTGCTTGAGGCCCACTGCCTGCCCGGCGCCGTGGGCGGGCGCCGCTGCCAGCGCCATCAGCAGCACGCCGCAAAGCGCGGCCAGACAACCGGCGGAGGCGAGGGTGTGGCTTGCCATGGGTGTCATGTTACCTGATGCTCCCCTAACCAATGAGGTCTACAGCAATACGAAGACAGGCCGTGGGTGCCGCGTCGTGGCTCACGGTGCACCGGATATGCACCGGTGGCCCTCACCCCCGGCCCCTCTCCCAGGGGGAGAGGGGTGAACGACTCCGGCCGAAGGCCTCTCCCCCCTCTCCCCCTGGGAGAGGGGCCGGGGGTGAGGGAGCCGTCAGGTGTGCGGCACCCACGCCTCAGCATGTGGCTGCTTACCCAAGGCTCACTACCGTGCGCAGCGCAGCCGCTACTTCCCCCGGACCCATACCACGATGTACCCCAGCGACTTGAGCGGGGCGGCCAGCAGCCCGTTCTGCAACGTCAGGTTGGCCTCGCCCAGGACATCGCGCGCCGTCAGGGCGCCCTTCTGCCGCAGCGCGGCCAGGTCGAACGTCACCTCGGCGGCCTGCTCGGCGCGGCCGACGTTGGCGATGACCGCGATGAAGCCCCGGCCGGGGCGGTTGTAGAGGCTGACCTTGATGTCCGGGCCACTGGTGCGCACGAAGCGCTCGCTTCGCCAGTACGGCAGCCAGGCACAGTCAGCCTGGCCCCGCCCGAACTGGTCGAAAGTGCGCCAGAGCGGGGCGAGAGCATCGGTGTAGCCGCGCACCGGCACATCGTGCAGCAGGCTGAAGGCCATCGCCTCGTCGCGCGTGTAGGCGGTGGTGGCGACGAGGAAGTCGGCCGGGACGCCCCACTGGTGGCCCATGAACTCACACCGGAAGGCATCCAGCGGCAGGATGTCGAGCGCGAACGGCCCGCGTTGGTGGCCCTGGAACTGCTCGCCGTCGAGGTAGCTGGTGGCGAAGGCCAGCGTGGGGATGGTCATGCACGAGGACTGGTGCACATCCACCTGCCCCTGCGGGTTGTGCCGCTTCACGATCGTGTGGATGCGCTTCATCAGGTTGCGCACCGCGAAGACCGGGTAGGTCTTGCCGACACTCCCGTCGGGTCTGACATAGCCGCAGCCGTGGGCGGCGTTGGTGCAGCCCCAGGGCTCGGAGGTGCCGTCCAGGTAGACGCCGTCGTTGCCGTACTCGGTCATCTGCCGGTCCAGGCCGTCGCAGATGAAGTCCTGCCAGGCGCTGTTGTAGCAGACGATGGAGACCCACTCACCGTAGTAGTTCTCGCGGCTCTCCGGGGTCACGATGCAGTCGGCGTGGTAGGCGTCGTACTCGGGCGCGCGGTCGCTGATGAGGTAGCCGTAGTACAGCAGCAGTTGCAGGTTGTGCGCGTGGCAGCCCGCCACGAGCTTGTGCAGCTCCTCGGGCCGCTTGGCGACGGGGTGGTTCTCGGCCATCGCCCAGTGCTCGTGGAACTTGAGCGTCCGCACCCCCAGGCCCTGGAGGTGGTCGAGGTACGTGGTCGGGCGATCCGTGCCCGGGATGAGCAGGGCCCGGCCGAACTTGCCCTCCCCGAAGACGCCGTCGGTCACCACGCCGCCTGCGCCCTTGACCGGTCGGGTCGCCAGCCGCCCGTTGGGGGTGAAGGCCTCATCCAGGTGGTCCAGCAGCAGCGTGTCGGCCTCGGCCTGCAGGGGTTGCGTCAGATCGAAGGTGGTGTGAGGGGTCGAGGAGACGCGCACCTCGTCGAAGTCGAAGCCGCTGAGGGGCTGGCCGAGCGTGATCGTCGCCTGCGACAGCTCCCCCGCCGGCAGGCCCTGGAAGACCTGTTCGCCCGCCAGCTTCCCGTCGAGATACGCCCGGGCGGCGCTTCCCCATGTGAAGGCGATGTGGTGCCATTCACCGACCTTCCACTGTGCGCGCGTGGCGAGCAGCACCGGGTGGCTGCGCCCCTGCCGGAAGTACAGCCGCAGGCTGCGGTCCTCAATGTTCCAGTAGTAGCCGACATGCACGTCGTTGCTGAAGCTGAAGTCCACGCAGTTGCGATTCAGGGCGCCGTTCGCTCCCCTGGGGTCCCGCGGGGGGAAGGGATCGAAGTGCGGCCGCACCCAGCATTCGAACGTTCCCTGCTTCAACTCCAGGTTGCCCTGCAGGGGGTACGTGAGCACCGTGGGTGCGAAGAATGGCAGGCTCTCGATACCGTAGTTCCCCCCGCCGCCGGCGCGCTGGTCCCAGACACTGGGTCGGGCCGCCTTCACCGGGGTCGCCTGCAAGCCGAAGGTGTAGTCGAGGGGCTTGGTCAGCGTCTGCGGCTGCGTGATGAGGTTCACCCGGAAGATGACGCTCTGCCCCTCCCGGCGGATGTCAATGACCTCTTCCTCGCGGGCGTTGAAGAAGTTGCGGTCCGACTCGGAGAACCAGCACAACCCGCGCGCCTCGTCCCCCAGCCAGAAGAACGGCTTGAAGGGCCCCCGGTAGCCCTCGGCAGGCAGCGCCCCGGCGTTGCTCGACTTCCCCCAGCGCCCCGGCCAGCAGTACAGATACCGGGCATACTCCGCCTTCAGCGGGATCTCCAGGGCGAGGCTGTCCACGGACGCCTGCCCGGTGGGGGTCAGCCTGAAGTCCGACCGGATCATGCCGTCATACTCGACCACCACGGTGCCGTCGCAGGTGAGGCTACCCGCCTGCGCCCGCCCAGCGAGCTTCGCCATAGACGGCCGGGCCGACATCACCTTGCAGCCCGCCCCGCTCCACACGAGCCGCTTGCCCCCCACGCTGCCGACCAGGGCGATCGGCCCGGAGAGCACCTCCGTCTGCCGCGTCAGCGCCGACGCGGGGAAGGGGAGCGCCCCCCACTTGTACGTGCGGCCCCAGCACGCCACTTGCTGCCCCGTAGCCCGCACCGGCGTCCACGGCGGCAGCACCTCGTCGCTGATCCCCGCCCGGCTGCCCAGCCATACCGGCTTCTCGGGCTTCTCCAGGGCCACAGTCACGGCGTAGGGCTCAGCGCGCCCCGGGCCCGACACCACCACTTGCAGGTCGTACTTGCCGGGGGCGAGCGCGGCCACCGGCAGCGTGAGGCTGGCTTCACCCTCGGCCGAGAGTTGCCCCGTCGCCTCCCCGGCCGCCTGCCCGGCGGCACTGACGAGCTTGGCCTGGGCGGTCAGTTGCTCGGGCGCGGCGCTCAGCGTCGGCCCGGACAGCCGCGCAACCACCTTCCCGCTCAGCCAGTACTTCTCGACCTCGACGGTCAGAGGCGGCTTGACCGTCGCCGCGGCCGTCGCCGACCACAACACCTGCGCCCCGGCCCTGACCTGCGCCGTCACGCGGTAGTCGCCAGCCGTGGGCAGCCCCTGTGTCTGCGGGAGGGGCACGGTGAGCAGCAACGGCTCGCGCTGCGTCCCCCCGGTGGCGCGCACCGTCCCCGCCGGCACAGTCTTCCCGCCCTGGATCGCGGTCAGCGTCGCCTCGGCCTGCAGGGGAGCAGCAGAAGGGCCCCATTGCCCGCGCAGTTCCAGGGCCGTGCTCAGCACCTTCGGCCCCCGCAGCACGACCGGCGCCGCCTGGCGGGAGAAGACGAGCGTGCCGAAGCCCGCCGGCTGGTGCAAGCCCGAGGGCATCGGCGACCAACTGCCGCCACGCTGCCCGGGCGCGGTGCAGTCCCAGGCGAAGTTGGCGGCCCAGGACTGCCCGTCCGTCGGCAGGTCAGCCTTCAGCGCCGCGAACGGTACGGCCACTTCCAGCGTCCAGCCGTCAGCGGCGATGCGAGTCCGGGCGGTCCAGGCGGCATTGAAGCCCGCGTCCATCCTGATGGCGTCGTACTGCACGCCGGCGGCAGTCACGATGAGCTGGAAGTACGAGCCGCGCTTCCCGGTCGGGTCGAGGAAGATCTCAAAGGCGTCGTCGGTCCACACGGCGCCGTCGCGCTCGGTCACGGCCGTCCGGGGTCGCCGGCCCTGTGGCATCGGCAGCCGCGCCGCAATGTACAGGGCGTTGGCGTCGTAGGTCAGGAACATCTCGGCCTGGACGGGGGCTGCCATGCCGTCGGGGAGAGTGAACCCGCCGGGGCCGCAGGCGGCGTCCCATTCGCCGGGGGACAGCGCGCCATCCATGACCGGCGGGGCGGTGCACATCGGCACAGCCACCTGCGGGGCGGCGAGGCAGACGGCAGCGGGCAGGAGGGTCAGCGACAGCAGGGCGAGGCAGGCGAACCGAGGCATGGTGCAGTGACTCCGTCGTCGGGACTGGCGGCTCACAGCAGCTTCGTTGCACGGAGTTCACCGTTGGGGCTGTCGCCGCCTCCTGCCCCGTACGGCGGGACGGACAGGAATCGCCGCCGCTGCGGCGAAGTGGGGGCCAGCCAGCATCACCCGAGGTTCTCGCCGATGACACGCCTCTTCCCGGCTCCTGTGCTCCTGGCCATGGCTGTCCTGCCGGTCTGCGCGGCACCCCTGGCGCTCGCCGTGGAGCCCGGCAATCTGGAGGGTCTGTGGCTCTTCCACACCGACCCCTCCGACGTCGGGGAGCAGGAGGGCTGGCAGGCCCTCGCCTTCGCTGACGCGGACTGGCGGACGATCCGTGCCCCCGGCGGCTGGGAGGCGCAGGGGATCACCGACCCGCGCCCCGGCGAAGTCCCGCATCCCCGGAACGGCATGACGTACTCGGACTATGACGGGGTGGCGTGGTACCGGCTGCATGTGCTGATCCCCGCCGCCTGGGCCGGGCAGGACCTGCTGCTGCGGCTGGGCAGCGTGGATGACGAGGACCGCACGTTCGTCAATGGGCAACTCGTGGGGGCCACGCCCGACCGTCGGCCCGGCGCCCCCCCGCTGACCGTCCGGTCCGTGCAGGCCATGCGACGCTACGTCGTGCCCGCGGCGCTGGTGCGGGCCGGCGCGGAGAACGTGATCGCCGTCCGCGTGCTCGACGGCGGCGGACCGGGCGGCATCCCCGGCCCCAGCCTGTCGCTACTCCCTCCCAAGGCGCTGAGCACCATGCCCAAACACCCCCAGCCCGACCGCCCCCTCGCCGAGCGTTTCGCCGATCCCCCGGCGTGTGCGCGGATCATCAAGATCATCCACAACTGGCCCGACCATCTGCCCGCCCAGGACGATCTCATCGAGACGCTCCTATCCCAGGGCTTCGGCGGGGTGGTCAGCAACGTGTCCTTCACCGACTACCCGTCCAGCGAGGACAAGTGGACTGCCTTCTTGCGGGGGGTCGCCCAGGCGAAGCAGGCCGGGATGGCGCTGTGGCTCTATGACGAGCGCGCCTACCCCTCCGGCGCCGCCGGGGGGATCACGATGGAGGGCAAGCCGGTGCCGCAGTGGCGGGACCGGACGGCCCTGCCCCCGCCGCCGGCGCTGCACCCGGACTGGGAAGCGCGTGGGCTGTTCGTGGCGGAGGTGGAGACCGGTGCGGGGGAGGTGAAGCTCGACCTCCCGCCCGGCCGCTTCGTCAGCGCCGCGGCTTACCCGGTGCGCGAGGGGCAACTGGACCTGGCGCACGCTGTTGACCTGGGCGGAAGCGTCGCCGAGGGCAAGCTGTCCTGGCAGGCTCCGGCGGGCGACTGGCACGTCCTCGCCCTGACTGAGGGCCGCCTGTACGAGGGCACCCACGCCCAGATGAGCCTCAATGAGAAGATCCCCTACATCAACCTGCTGATGCCCGAGCCGACCGCGCGCTTCCTGCAGGTCACGCACGACCAGTACGCCGCCCGTCTGGGCCAGGACCTGGGGCAGACGTTCATCTCGACCTTCACCGATGAGCCGTCACTGATGAGCGTCTTCCTGCGCAAGATGCCCTACCGGCCGCTGCCGTGGTCGCCGAACCTGCCGACCGAGTTCGCGAAGCGCCGGGGCTATGAACTCGCCCCGTTCCTCCCGGGGCTGGTGGCCGACTGCGGCTCGCGGGGGCTGAAGGCCCGCTACGACTACTGGCAGACCGTGGGCGAATTGGTGTCGGAGAGCTTCTTCGGCCAGATACAGGAGTGGTGCCATCGGCATGGTGTGCTGTCGGGCGGGCACCTGCTGGCCGAAGAGTCGGTCGCGGCCCACCCCGGTTTGTATGGCGACTTCTTCCGCTGCATCCGGCGGCTGGACGCCCCGAGCCTGGATTGCCTGACCAGCGTGCCCGAACAGGTGCCGTGGCATGTCGCCCGCCTGCTGGCCAGCGCCGGCGACCTGACCGGCAAGACGGTCGTCATGTGCGAGACCTCCGACCATGCTCAGCAGTACCGGCCCGCCGGCGATACCCGGCCGGCGGTGGTGGTGTCCGAGGAGCAGATCCGGGGGACCTGCAACCGCCTGATCTATGGCGGCGTGAATGTCATCACCAGCTACTACAGGTTCGTCGGGCTGACCTCCGCCCAACTGCGGCGGCTGAACGAGCACATCGGCCGCTGCTGCACGATGCTGACCGGCGGCCACCAGGTCACCGACGTGGCGGTCCTGTACCCGTCGGAGACGCTGTGGCGGCATACGGTCCCCTCGCACCTGTGGGCCACGGACGCCGGCGGCGCGCGACAGGTGGAGCAGGCGTACTTCGCCGCCTCTCGCGCCCTGTATGCCGATGGCCGCGACTTCACGTATGTGGACAGCCAGGCCCTGGCGGACGCGCAGGTACGGGATGGCGTGCTCACACACGGGGCGCTGCAGTGGCGTCTGGTGGTGCTGCCCAGGGTGGACACGCTGCCCATGGCGGCGTGGGAGAACCTCGCCCGCTTCTGGCGGCAGGGCGGAGCGGTCGTCGCCCTCGGGGCGCTGCCCACCAACAGCGAGAGCGAGTTCCCGTCAGCGGCGGTGCAGGCGCTGGCCCGCGAGATGTTCGGGCAGCCCACGGGCCCCGGCGTGGTCACGAATGCCGCCGGCGGTGCGGGCGTGTACCTGCCACCCGGCTCCGAGGCGCTGCTGTCGCTGGCGCTTGGGGGGCTGCTGGAGCCTGATGTGCAGACCGCCCCCGGCAGCCCGATCCGCGCTACACACCGGCGCCTGGACGGCCGGGAGGTGTACTTCGTCATCAATGACAGCCCGGCGTCGTGGACGGGCGAGGTGTCGGTCTGCGCCACCGGCGACGGCGAGCAATGGGACCCGGTGACCGGCCAGATGACCCCGGCCGCGCCGAAGCTGTCGCTGAGCCTGCAGCCCTATGGCGCGACGCTGCTGCGCTTCCCGCAGGCCCGCCTCCCCCGGCGTAACCGACCGACAGGTGAGGCCCTGCCCGGCCTGAACTTCACCCGCCTGCCGGCCGTCGTGCCTGTGCTCGCCGGCAACCCGAAGGTGCAGCAACAGCAGACCCAGGACGCAGCCCACAGCGGTCCGGACAGCCCGGCCTGGGAGATCGCGGGGACGCTCGCCGAGGGCGGCGTGGATACGCACCTGTTCGCCTGCTTCCAGTACCCGCAGGCAGTGGACATGAGCGGCGCGGTGTGCCTGGCCCTGGAGGCATGGGCCCCGGCAGGACAGCGTACGACGGCCGAACTGCTGGTCATCCTCCAGGACGAGGATGGGGGCGACTACATGGCGAACACCGGGTGCTTCCTGGGGGTCGCCGGGCGGCATGAGATGTTCGTGCCCCTCAGCGCCTTCCGGGCGGCCGGCTGGTCGAAGGACCCGGACGGCAAGCTGGACCTGGGGGCGATCCGCGAGGTGCGCGTGGGGTGGGGCGGGTACTTCGGCCGCACGGGCGAGCGACTCACCTTCAGCCTGAGCCTGCCGCAGGTGGGTCGGGTGAAGTAGGCAGCAGACTGACTACGGGGCCAGCCCGACCGCAGGGGTGTGTCCCCGGAACGTTGGGGTCTGTCCCCGCAGGGCCGGCGTCAGCCGGGCCGCAGGGGGCTGACCCCACCACCAACAAGCGTCGCCAACCTCCCTCATCGGGGTGATATCATGCGATCTCTCGTGCCTCTGTCCCTCCTCGTCTGCACCCTCGCGCTGGCCCAGGCGCCCGCGCCGCGACTGGTCGAGGACTGGCGCCATGCCTACCAGGGCGAGGACGCCACCGGCCCCCATGTCATCGCCCTGTGGCAGTTTGAGCGGGGGACGGAGCTGAAGGACGCTTCCGGCAAGGGCCATGACTTGACGCTGCGAGGCGCGCGGCTGAACGCCGAGGGGCGCTTCGGCGGGGGGCTGCAGAGCTTCCGCGGCTGGCCCGACAAGGACGAGGCCCACTGCGCCATAGCCGCCAACGACCGCGCCCTGTCGCCCACGGGGGCCTTCACCATCGAGCTATGGCTATGCCCCAAACCCGAACTGGAGGGCTACGCGACGGCCTTCCTGCTCGACAAGATGTACGGGGACAAGACCGACTACCAACTGGTCCTGACCGGGACGGAGAAGGACCCCCTCAAGATGCTCCGGGCCAACCTGGGCTTCGGCGACGCGGTGGTGAGCTTCACGTCCGATCCCGCCCGCTATGAGCCCGGCGTCTGGCACCACGTGGCCTTCACCTACGACGGCGAGGGCACCGCGCGCTTCTACCACGACGGCGTGTGCCTCGGCGGGCGCACGGAGGCCGGACGCTCGGCCCTCTGCCCCGGCAAGCTGCCGCTCGCCCTCGGCGACCGGGGCGGGAGCCTGTACCGTGGCTTCCCTGGCGTGCTGGATCAGGTCCGGCTGTGCAACGGTGTCATGACCTTCGGCCCGGTCGCCATGGCCTGCGTGTCGGACCGCCGGGCCTTCGTGCGCATGGAGCGGGCGACGCTGCGGTTCTCGGTGACGAACCTGCAGCGGACGGCCCTGGCGGGGGCGGAGGTCGTCTTCTCGGTGGCGGGGAGGGAAGCGGCGAAGCTGCCTGTGCCCGATCTCGCGCCCGGCGCAAGCCACGTGGTGGAGACGCCGCTGGACACCAGCGTGCGCCCGCAGGCCTATGAGGTCAGCGCGCGCGTGACGATCCCCGGCGGCGCGACCGACGAAGAGCGCTTCCGCGTGACCATCGTGCCCCGGCCGCTGCCCCAACGCTTCTCGGTGATGATGTGGGGCGGGGCCTCCGTCAAGGACTTCGCGCGGCTGAAGGACCTGGGCTTCACCCACTTCATGGGGCTGAACGCGGACTACGGGAAGATCTGGGATGCCGGCAAGCCCACCGAGGCCTCCGCCCCACAGGCGGTGGCCAGCACGAAGGCTGCGCTGGACGACGCCCTGGCGGCGGGGCTGGGCATCCTGGGCTACCTGTACCCGGGCCGCTGGGCGCAGTGCAAGCCGGAGTTCCAGCGTGTGAATGAGCAGGGCCAGCCCTATCCCAAGCCCACCGATGTCTGCGGCCTGTTCCCGGAGATCAAGCAGTACTGCGCCAATGTCGGCGCCTCCGTGGCCCAGACGTACGGCGCTTTCCCCGCCCTGCAGTGGGTGGATGTGCATAGCGAGGTCCGCGACGGCTCTCGCCCGTGCTTCCACGCGCACGACCGGGCAGCGTTCAAGCAGTTCGCGGGGTTTGAGATGCCGGCGTTCCCCGCTCCCGTGGTACACCTGCGAGGCATACCGTATGCCAGCATCAAGGGCTTCCCCGCCAGCCACATCATCCCGGACAACTACCCCCTCTACGTGTACTACCAGTGGCTGTGGAAGCAGGGCGATGGCTGGAACGACTTGCACACGGCTGTGGACCAGGGCCTCAAGTCCACCGGCCGCCAGGACCTCATGACCTTCTACGCCCCGGCGGTCCGGGCGGCCAGCGTGTGGGGCAGCGGCGGGCATGTGGACCAGATCGGCCAGTGGAGCTACTCCTACCCCGACCCGATCCGCGTCGGGATGGATGTGGACGAGTGCTTCGCCATGGCCGCGGGCACCGACCGCCCCGGCCAGGTGCAATCCGCCGTGCAGCTCATCTGGTACCGCTCGCAGACGGCCCCGCCGCCGGGCGAGGCCGCCACGGCGCAGACGGCGCAGTTCATTGACAAGGACACGCCCGGCGCCCGCGGCGACGGCAAGGTGGGCCCTGCGGTGGCCGACTGGGAGCGCGAGCAGCCCGACGCCCGCTTCATCACCATCGCCCCGATGCACCTGCGCGAGGCCGTGTGGACGAAGCTGTCGCGGCCCATCCAGGCCATGCAGCACCACGGCTGGCAGTCGCTGGTGGACACGGGCCTCAAGGACGCCTACCGGTACACCAACCCCGACACGCAGGAAGAGCTGCGGCGACTGGCGCGCACGGTCTATGAGCCGTTGCAGCCGGCGCTCATGCAGGTGCCCGACCGCCCCACCGACGTCGCCTTCCTCGAGAGCTTCGCTGCCCAGATGTTCGCCCAGCGCGGCACGTTCGGCTGGAACGGCGGCTGGGAGGGCGATGCGTACCTGATCCTGCAGTACGCACAGTTGCAGCCACAGGTGATCTACGACGAGACGGTGATGAAGCGGGGGCTGGACGGGTACAAGGTGCTGGTGCTGACCGACTGCGACGTGCTGACTGAGGGTGTCGTCCAGCGGATCAAGGCCTTCCAGGCCAGGGGCGGGCTCATCATCGCCGACGAGCGACTGGTCGGGGCCATCAAGCCCGACATCCAGTTGCAGAGCTTCACCCGCCCGAACAGGGCCGACGAGGCCAAGGCGCTGCTGCTGAAGACGGCAGCGGCCCTGCGGGCGGAACTGGACGCCCACTACCAGCGCTACGCGGCCTCCGCGAACCCCGAAGTGGTGACACGATGCCGGCGCTACGCCACGACAGACTACCTGTTCGCGATCAATGATCGGCGGGAGTTCGGCGACTACGTCGGCCGGCACGGGCTGGTGATGGAGAACGGCCTGCCCTCGGAGGCGACACTCACCCTCCGGCGGCCCGGTGGCGCGGTGTATGACCTCGTCGCGCACCGGCCGGTTACGGCGACGGCGGCCAAGGGCGCCCTGAGCTTCCCGGCGGCATTGGGGCCGTGCGAGGGGCGGGTCTACATGGTGACGGACCGCCCCCTCGCGGCGGTGCGGCTGACCGCCCCGGCGACGGTCGCCCGAGGGACCGCGGCGCGCTGTCGGGTGGCGGTAGTCGACGATCGCGGCCAGCCGCTGGCAGCGGTCGTGCCGCTGCGGGTGGACTTCCTCGACCCCGCCGGGCGACCAGCGGAGTTCAGCGGCTTCTACGGCGCGAGGGACGGGCAGGTGGACATCAGCTTCGACCTGGCGTCGAACGACACGCCGGGCGTCTGGCGCCTGCATGTGACCGAGCTGGCATCCGGCCGCGAGGCCGACGCCTACGTGCGGGTCAGCGCAGGGAAGCCGTAGGCCGCTACTGCGGGTACTGCTTCACCACCTGCACGCGCAGGCTGAAGTCGCCGACGGACTTGCTGTCAAAGCTGAAGCGCACCTGGTTCGAGCCGGGCTTGAGGGTGGGCGCAGCGCCCTCGGGCCGGCAGCGCTGCCGCACCAGGCCATCGCGCCCGTACACGGTCGCCTCGCCGCTGCCGGAGTACGCCAGGCGCTCGCCCGTCCCCATGGTGACCGGGAAGGTCAGCGTCTTGCCGTTGACGGTGAAGGCAGGGCGGGACACATTGCCGCTGTCGCGGAGGGCCTGGATCTCGTCCAGACAGCAGGACACGGTCCGACCCGAGGGTACGCCGTTGAAGAAGACGATCAGGTACTCCACCTGTGACAGGTTGACGGTCGCCCGGCCACCGAGGGGGAACTCGACCCGCTTCCAGCCGGTGAAGTCCACCGGGGTCACCATGTCCTGCCAGCCGCCCGCCGTGTCGCGCAGTTGCAGCTTCAGCGATTGCCCACCGGCATCGCCATAGACCCAGCAGCCCAGCGCAGAGTAGTCGGTCAGGTTCAGGGGCGTGGCGAAGCGCCGGCCGCGCGCGCACCAGCCACCCCCGTCGCCCCGCGTGCTGGTGGCGCTCAGACGCAGGCTGCCCTGCCCGGCCTTGACCGGGTTGCTGACCGGCTCGAGCTTCACTGTCACCCCGGGCTTGGCGGCCACGCCCTGCACCTCCCCGTCGTACACATACTGCGTGTACTTGTTGTCCGGCGTGTCGGCAAAGCCAGTAGCGTTCTCGCAGCCCTCGATCACCAGCGGCTTGGCCTCCTCGGGCGTACCGGATCGCCCGGCCGTGCGCTCCACGACCAGGTCCACCTGGAACGCGGCGCTCTTCACGCCGGGGCGACGGGCCATGGTCCACTGGTTCTGCTTGCCATCGAGCGCCTGGATGGTGCGCGGGGCGTCATACTCGGTGCGCAGCCTCTGCCAGTCCACTGCCTGCTTCGGGGCGGCGCCGGCCAGGGGCGCCCCCTGGCCGATGACCGTCACGCGGGCACGGGCCTGGCAGCCCTCGGGCTGGTCGCAGGCGAAGGCCATCGCGTTGTCACCGGCGGCCAGGACGGGGGCGTCGCCCTGCGGGGTGACCCGCGTGATGATCTCCCCCCGCTCATCCCGCACGCAGCAGTCGTCGGGGCCCTCGTACTCGATGTACTGCCCGCTCTCCAAGGACACCGGGAAGACGAGGCGCTTGCCGCCGATAGACACGGTGGGGTTGTTCAGCCGGACCTTCAGCGCCGGCAGGGCCTTGACCGGGCCGATGGTGCACTGGACGGCCTCGCCGGGGGGCAGGTCGTTGGTGTAGATGTTGAAGGCCCCGACCCGGCCGCGCTGCAGCGGCGTTCGGCCTACCTCGCAAGGCCCACCGTAGGGCCAGATGTAGTCCTGGTGACGCTGGGCGTCGCGTTCGCGCAGCAGCAACTCGAAGTAGCGCCAGCCGGTGAAGTTGACGTCCACATAGTGATCGTCCCAGGCGGTGTAGTATTCGGGGCAGTTGTTAAGCTGGAAGTTGAGCAACTCGCCCTTGCCGTCGCCATACACCCACACACCCAGCGCACCGCAGCGGGCCATGTTCAGCGGCGGCGTGAACACCTGCCCGAGCTTCGTCCATGCACCCCGCCGGGCCGCCGTGGCGTTCTTCGCCGTCAGACAGCCCCCGGTCGCTCCGCCCCTGATGCCCTGCGTGGCCGTCGTGAGCTGCTGGGTGACGCCCTGGGCGGTCACCTTCACGCCAAAGTCCTCGGGGCGGCTGAAGTCCGAGAGCACCACCGCGTCGGGCGAGTCGTAGGGCGCGCAGGCGTAGAGCGCCTCGACCCGCAGCTTCGCCGGCTGGGCCGCGAAGCGGTTGGTGGTCGTCCAGCCCTGGGTGCCGTCCGTCAGCGACGTGATGCGGTGGGCGGCGTAGTCGGTGGGGCGCAGTTGCCAGGCGCCGTCGGGAGCCTGGGCCAGGCGGAACTGCTCCCCCTGCGTCCGCAGCTTCGCCCGCACGGACTCGGGGAAGTA